>DATGGF010000199.1:0-3197 GCA_035308625.1 Acidimicrobiales bacterium
GTGCCGATCGAACCGATGACGGCGAGAACGAGGTCCTTGGCACTGCACCCGATAGGCAAGGTGCCTTCGACTTCCACCGCCATGGTGGCCGGCTTGGGTTGCGGCAGGGTCTGTGTGGCCAGGACATGCTCGACCTCGGACGTGCCGATACCGAAGGCAAGGGCCCCAAAGGCACCGTGTGTCGAGGTGTGGCTGTCACCGCACACGATCGTCATCCCCGGGAGCGTGAGGCCCAGTTCTGGGCCGATGACATGCACGATCCCCTGGTTGGCGTCACCCATCGGGTAACAGGTGATCCCGAATTCGGCGCAGTTGGCCGCCAGGACTTCAAGCTGCCGGGCCGACACGGGATCGGCCACCGGTTTGTCGATGTCCGTCGTCGGGACGTTGTGGTCGGCGGTGGCCACGGTGAGCTCGGGATGCCGGACCTTTCGCCCAGCCATCCTTAGGCCGTCGAACGCTTGCGGGGAGGTGACCTCGTGGACGAGATGGAGGTCGATGAAGAGGAGGTCCGGCTCCCCCTCGGCGCGGTGCACCACATGGCGCTCCCACACCTTTTCGCTCAAGGTGCTCGGTGTTCGGGCCGGGTCGTTCCCGGCTGCTTTGTTCACGAGCTTCCCTGGAGGCCCACTTCTACGATCTCGACGCGCAGCGTGCCCCCGGGTGCCTCGTACTGGACGACCTCTCCCGCTCCCTTTCCGAGCAGAGCCTGGCCTAGAGGAGATCCCGGCGACACCACATTGAGCTCGTCGTGACGTTCCTCGATGGAACCCACCAGAAACCGCTCCACGTCGGTATCGCCTTCGTAGCGGACCGCGACTACCGAGCCGGTGGCGACGGTGCCCGGCGCTTCGGCCTCGGTGCCGTCCACCACGACCGCGTGCTTAAGGGTCGCCTGGAGCTGGCGGATGCGGGCCTCCATCTTCCCCTGGGTGTCTTTGGCCGCGTGGTAGTCACCGTTCTCGGACAGGTCCCCCAGGGCGCGGGCGGCCTCGATGGCCCGGGCGATCTCCACCCGCCCCCGGGTCGTGAGGTCCTCGAGCTCGGCCTGCAGCCGCTCGAACGTGGCGCGCGTCAGGTGGGTCTCGTCCGTCACGACTTACGAGGCTACCGGCTGGCCGCGGGGGCTCCCCCCGGGGCCGGCCGGTTCTGGCCGGCCTCCCGGCGGTTTGGCCCTGGTTGACTCGGGGCCCGGGGCCGGGGGAAAATAGTGGGCCGATGAAGACACCTGCCACACCTACCGCACCCGTAGTCATTATCGAATAGGCGCACGCCGCTGCCGGTGTGCGCCTCGTCGACCGTCCACCATCGTGGGCGGTTTTTCAATTTTCCGGTCCGGCTGTGGCCCGGGCCGGTCCGGAGAACGAGCAGCGGGACCAGAGGAGGGGAACGAGGTGAGCACCCGGACGACCCACCGTGTCGCCGTTATCGGCGGCGACGGTATCGGGCCGGAGGTGGTGGCCGAGGCGCTGAAGGTGGTGGCCGCGGCCGGAGTCGGTCTCGAGACATCGGACTTCGAGCTCGGAGCCGCCAGGTACCTTCGGACCGGTGACGTCCTCCCCGACGCCACCCTTGCCGAGTTGCGCTCGCTCGACGCCATCCTTCTCGGGGCGGTGGGCCCGCCCGTGGGGTCGACCGACGTCCCTCCGGGGCTCCTCGAGCGGGGCCTGCTCCTTCGGTTGCGCTTCGAGCTCGACCTGTACGTGAACCTCCGCCCGTTCACCGGCGTGCCCGGTGCCCTGGCCCCGGACTGTGACTTCGTGGTCGTGCGCGAGAACACCGAGGGCACCTACGCGGGAGAAGGCGGCTTCCTTCGGAAGGGGACCCCCCACGAAGTTGCTACCCAGGGGTCGGTCAACACGCGCATGGGGGTGGAGCGCTGCGCGCGCTATGCCTTTGCTCTCGCGGCGCGCCGGTCCCGACAACAGCTCACCCTTGTCCACAAGACGAACGTCCTCACCTTTGCCGGCGACCTGTGGCAGCGAACGGTGGACGAAGTGGCGGGGGAGTTCCCCAGCGTGCAGCGCGAGTACAACCATGTCGACGCCGCGTGCATCTATCTGGTCGAGCAGCCGCATCGCTACGACGTCATCGTCACCGACAACCTTTTCGGTGACATCCTCACTGACCTCGCCGGTGCGGTTTCGGGCGGGATCGGATTCGCGGCCTCGGCCAACCTCAACCCGGCCCGGACCGGCCCGTCGCTGTTCGAACCGGTGCACGGGGCAGCCCACGACATCGTCGGGACGGGGCGAGCGAACCCGCTGGCCGCCATTCGCTCGGCCGTCCTCATGCTCGAACACCTGGGCGAGACCGACGCGGCCGAACGCATCGACAAGGCGGTCGGCGACTACGTGTCGGAGCACGCCCCTGGGTCTCCATTCCCCTCCACCGTCGCCGTTGGCGACGCCATTGCAGAAAGGCTGTAACCGGTGCCCATCACCCCAACCGAGAAGATCTGGCTCGACGGCGAGCTCGTCGACTGGGACAAGGCGAACGTCCACGTGCTGACCCACTCGTTGCACTATGGGTCAGGTGTGTTCGAGGGGATCCGGGCATACCCCACGTCATCGGGCGTGGCTGTGTTCCGGCTCACCGACCACATCGCCCGGCTGTTCGCCTCGGCGAGCGTCTTCCTCATCGACATGCCGTTCAACCAAGACGACCTGGTGCAGGCGAGCAAGGACGTGGTCCGGGTGAACCGCCTTGACGACGGCTGCTACCTGCGCCCCATCGTCTTTCTCGGCTACGGCGAGATGGGCCTCAACCCGCTTCCGTGTCCCACCCGTGTGGCCATCGCCGCCTGGCCCTGGGGTACGTACCTGGGTGACGAGGGTGTGGCCAACGGCATCCGGCTCAAGGTGTCCTCCTGGCAGCGCCACGACCCCAATGCCGTGCCGACGGCAGCCAAGGGGACCGGCATGTACGTGAACTCGTCTCTGGCCAAGGTCGAGGCACTGAAGGCCGGGTACGACGAGGCGCTCCTCCTGGCGCCCGACGGCCGCGTGTCGGAGTGCACGGGGGAGAACATCTTCGTGGTGCGCAACGGCAGGATCCTCACACCTCCGACCTCGGAGTCGGGCGCCCTGGCGGGGATCACCCAGCACTCGGTGGAGACGATCGCCGCCGACCTCGGGTACGAGGTGTCCCACGAGGCCTTGGTGCGTACCGACCTTTATCTCGCCGACGAAGCGTTC
>DATGGF010000200.1:0-4673 GCA_035308625.1 Acidimicrobiales bacterium
GCGTTCTCGAAGGCCGAACGGAATTGTTCGTGGGCCTGACGCAGGGCTTCGACGGCCAGCTTGCGCTCGCTGATGTCACGCAGATTGGCCACCCAGCCCTCGATGCCGTGCACGTGCGACAGATTGGTGAGGGTTACGTCACACCAGCGCCAGCTTCCGTCATGGTGACGGACGCGGATCTCGGAGTGGTGTGGGGCGCCCGTGGTGCCGGTCACCGGCTCGGACACGCGCACCTCGGCCAGGTCCTCTTCCGAGAGCAATTCGGCGGCCCGCATCCCCACCGCTTCGGATTGGGCGTAGCCCAAGGTGGTCTCGAACGACGGGCTGGCATAGCTGATGGTCCCGCCGTGGGCCACCACCAGGATCATGTCCATGGCGTTCTGCACCAGGGCGCGGAAGCGCTCGCCCGTCTCTTGCGCCACGCGCTCGGCCTCTTCCTTGGCCCGTTGGTTGTACATCATCACCCAGACCACGGCGCAGCAGCCGGCCACCTCGAGCAGCGCCAGGCCGTGGCCGAGCGGTTCGCCCACCAGGCTGTGGGTCACCCCCAGGCCCACGGCAAGCTCGCCCGCGCCGGTGACGAGCACGATCCACGCCATGGCCCAGGGCCCGTTGCGCGAGCCGTCGAGGTTCATGATGTTGGCGACAGGGAAGAGGAAGCCCACCGCCAGGATCGAACCCCACCCGAGCGAGTACACGAGCAATCCGACGAGGGCGATCTGCAGAAGCAGGAGCAGTCGCGGCCGAGCCTTGGCCGAGCCCGGAGGGAAGGCCGCGGTGAAGGCGGCGAGCACCGCCAACGTGAAGGCGAACTCGCCCAGGATGACGACGACGGACAGCTGGCGGCTCACGTAGCCGTAGTGACGCGCCGCGGCCAGGAGCACGAATGCGGGCAGGGCGAGCCCGGCCCCCCACAGCGGGACCCCGATCGGCCGTTTGGCCGGTGCAATGGATTCGTCATGCGGGTGGCGCATGCCTCTCCTCGAAACCGCCGCCGGAGCGCCGGTGTCAGGCCTGGCGACTTCGCACGAAATCGCAGGTCAACCCCTATAGGGTCGGCGGCGCCCCGAGGTGACTTGAACAGCCCCCTCCGGTCGTGACCCGCTGCGGTCGGCCCCGCGCCCCGCCCGAGGGGCCGCGGCCTGCTTCCGGCGGCTGGCACCGAGGGGTCTCAGGGGGAGATGAAGCGAACAACACCCGTGTGACCTGGTCCGTTTACCCGAGCTACGGATCGGGGGGAGGTGCCTCTCCGGCCCAGCGATGTCCCGGGGCCCCGGCCGTCAGTGCCCGGGCCCCCCCGGTTCCTCGCGCGCTTCGTGGCTGAGCTCCTGGCGGAGGACGAACTTCTTCACCTTGCCCGAGGGGGTGCGCGGGAGTTCCGGCACCGTGCGCAGGTCCTCGGGCCACTTCTGCCGGGCCACCCCGGCCTGCTCGAAGTGCGCCCTCACGGCCGGGAGCTCCACCGGCTCGGCGCCGGGCAGCAGCCGCAGGAAGGCACAGGCATGCTCACCCAGACGGGCGTCGGGGGCGGCCACCACGGCGGCCTCGGCCACGCCGGGGATCCGGAGCAGTACTTCCTCGACTTCCAGCGCGCTGATGTTCTCGCCGCCTCGGATGATGATGTCCTTCTTGCGGTCGACGATGGTCAGGTACCCGTCCTCGTCGAGCACGCCGACGTCGCCGGTGGCGAACCAACCGTCGGCATCGAAGCTCTGGGCGGTGAGCGTCGGCTCGGTGTAGCCGATGCAGCAGTCCGGCCCCCGGCTCAGGATCTCGCCGCGCGCACCGGCCGGCACCTCGTGACCATCCTCGTCGACCAACCGCAGCTCCACTCCCTGGAGCGGATGCCCGTCGGTGTAGTGCCGCTTGTCCTGCGGCTCCTCGTGACGGCTCCCCGTCGTGGATGGATGCTCGGTCGACCCGTAGGAGCGCACGGCCGAGATCCCGAGCGAGGCCATGCGCTCGGTCACGGCCGAGGGCACGGGGGAACCACCGAGGCCGATGCGGCTCATGAGCTTCAGCTGTTCGGGCCCGCAGTCGGGGTGGTCGAGGAGACTGGTGAGGAAGTAGGTGGCGCCACTCCCCGAGGCGACGTGGTCTTCCACCATGGCGGCCAGCACGGTGCCGGGGTCCCACACGTCGATGAGGTGGATGGGTTCGCGCTTCCACACCGGCAGGAGCAGGCCGCTCAGCATGCCGATCCCGTGCCCGACCGGCGCGCCGACGAGCAGCGGCGGGTTCCCGCTCTGCATGCCAGACAGCTGGCGGATCTCGAATCCGATGGTTCGGTGTGAGTGCACCACACCTTTGGGATCCGCGGTGGTGCCCGACGTGTAGGCCACCAACGCCGGCGCGGTGGCGTCGACCGCGACAGGCTCGGCCAGGTGGTCGTGGCCCAACAGGCTGTCGAAGGGCACGGCCCAAGCCGGCACCGGGCGGTCACCCACCACCGCGATGAGCTCGAGCTCCGGCGCGTCCTTGCGCAGCTCGTCCAGCGAGGCCAGGTAGTCCTGGTGGCCGAAGCGTTCGGCGGTGACGAGGGCCCGAACCGACGTTCGGCGCAGGATGTAGCCGACCTCCTTGGGCCCATAGAAGTGGACGATGGGCGTGACCACCGCGCCGACCAGGGCGGCAGCCCAGAAGGTGACGGCCGCTTCCACCCAGTTGGGGAGTTGGAAGGCGACCACGTCGCCGGCACCGATGCCGTGCTGTTGCAGCGCGGCGGCCAGGCGCCGGGCCCGGTCGAACACGTCGCCGAAGGTGCCGCTCCAGGGTCGAAGCGACGACCGGATCTTCATGGTCAGCTCGGGCCGTTCGGAGATGGCGCCGGCCAGCAGCTGCCCGAGCGTCTCGTCGCGCCACGACCCGTCGGCCCGGTAGCGGGCGGTCAGCTCGGCGGGGACGTCGCGTAGTCCCCAGCTGTCGGTCACCGCGGGAGCCACTCGCCCGTCGCCTGTTCGTCGAGCGGCGGCTCTATCCCGGGCTCTACCGCCGGATGCACGCTGTAGCGGGCCGGATGGCCCAAGGCCGGAGTGGGGCCGCCGGGAGCGTCGTTGTCCATCAGCACGGTGCCGCGGTGGCGGAAGTGGTCGTGCTCCAGCATCTGCTCGCGCGTGAGGATCGGCGCCACTGGCACGTCGTGGGCGATCAGCCGGTCCAAGGCTTCGTCAGCGGTGAGCTGTCCCAGCGCCTTGGCCACCACCGCGTCGAGCTCTTCTTTGCGCTGCACCCGGTCGACCACCTCGATGGTCTCCAGTTCGCCGAGGTCGAGGGCCCGGCACAGCGCCATCCAGAAGTGCTCCTCGGCCAGTACCCCGAGCGAGAGCAGCACCCCGTCGGCTGTGCGGTAGATGCCGTAGCCGGGCATGCCGCTCATGGCGACCGGCGACCCACGTGGGACCAGCGCTCCCACCGCGCCCGTCCAGGTGGCCAGCACATCGGCGATACCCACGTCCACGCGCTCGCCTTCGCCGGTCGTCTTGGCCCGCAGCAGAGCGGCCACCGTGGCCATGGCCGCCGTCATCCCCGCGCCGAGGTCGCCCACCGGGATGGTGGCGAACGTCGGCGCACCGCCGCGCGGGGTGAGCACACCAGCCAGCGCCTGGTAGTTGATGTCGTGGCCGGGGACCTGGGCCATCGGCCCGGTGGCACCGTAACCCGAGATCGAGCAGTAGACGACGGCCGGGTGCACCGCCCGCACCGCCTCGTACCCGACACCGAGCCGGTCGGCCACCCCGGGTCGGAAACCTTCGAGCACGGCGTCGGCCCCGGACGCCAGGTCCAGCACCCGGGCTCGGCCGGCATCGGTCTTCAAGTCGACCACGATGCTGCGCTTGCCGGCGTTGAGGATGCGGAACAACTGGGGGAACACGCGCATGGGGTCGCCGCCCGGCGGCTCCACCTTGAGCACGTCGGCCCCCATCTCCACCAGCAGCTGGGTGGCATAGGGCACCGGTCGCCAGATGCCAAGGTCGAGGACCCTTACACCGTCGAGAAGGGGGCGCACTGGGACCGGGAGCTTAGAGGGTCGGGACTCGGGCGCATTTGGGTAGCCTTCGGCTCCGACCCACAGAACGCGACTCGACGAGGAGACCCCAATGGCGGTGGGCGACTGGCTGGTGGCGGACAGCGACATGCACGTCATGGAGCCGGCCGACCTGTGGCAGCGCTACATGGACCCGTCGTGGGAACACGCCGCGCCGGTCGGCCTCAGCGAGATCGAGCGCGACATGCGGGTCAAGGTCAAGAACGCGGTGCTCCTGCGCATGGGCCGCATCCGTCCCCGTGCCGAAGGGCGAGCGTGGAAACCCCACCAGGACTCGGCCTTTGCCCACGCCGAGAAGCAGGGGTGGGACGCCAGCTCCCAAGTGGCGGCCATGGACGTCGAGCACCTCGACTCCACCGTGCTCTTTCCCAGCCGCGGCCTGTTCGTGCTGGCCATGCAGAGCTCCGAACACATCGGGCCCGACGGGCTCGAGCCCGACCTGGCCGCGGCGATCGCCCGGGCCTACAACGACTGGATGGCCGACTTCGTGCGCGACTGCCGGTCACCCGGGCGGGTGTTCGCCGCCGCCATGCTCGCCCCCCACAACGTCGACGCCGCGGTGGACGAGCTGGCCCGCTCGGTGGAACGCGGCTTCAAGGCAGCGTTCCTCGCCCCCGGCCTGGTGGAC
>DATGGF010000201.1:0-1770 GCA_035308625.1 Acidimicrobiales bacterium
GCCTCGTGATCTCCCTGGGGGCTGACCCGGACGGCGAGGACACGAACAGCCGGTAACGGCAGGATTGCAGCGGTCGTCAGTGGTGCCTCAGTCTGCCTCCACATCCGGATTCCGAGGCTCCGCCACCCAGGCGCTGAACAGTGGGAGGCAGAACGTCTCTGTATGCCCCGCTCGTGCACGCCTGAAGTCGGAGGTTGTTCCGGCCAGCGCGATGGCGGCGTAGGGATGATCGAAGATCAATCGCGCTCGCCGCTGGAGCCCCTTCTCGGTGGGAGGTCTCATCCCGCGCGCCCGCAGGGAGAGGATCGACATCGCGGCGGCCTCGAAGCCCGTTGGGGTGTAGGACGCGATTGCGGACTGGACGGCATCGCTCTTGTCACCGAGCGGGCTCGGGCCTATGAGTCCGAGCAGGACATCGAGCGTGGGCTCGATGCCGAACCCGCCCACCTTCAGGTCGAGGTCGCCACGGATGGACCACGCAGCAAGCACGGCACTTTCGATCTCCTCGGAGTGTTCTCCTGCCGTAAAGGATGGAACCACCTCTTCGGTGATCTCCCACGAATGCCCCTCACCCAAGGGCAGATCGAACAGCGAGCACCGCGCCCCCGCCAGATCATCGTACCGACACCGCTCCGCGATTTCGTAGGCCGCCTCCAAGGCCAGCCCGCGGTCAAGGGTCGGATCGGCAGCCACTGCCACGACAGCAAGGTCCTCTGTCGCGACGGCGAAATGGACCGCCACCACGCCTGCAGCCTCGGTCCGCGCCAGCATGAGGGGGATAATGGGCGAACGGTCGAGGAGAACGTTCTGGAGTCGATCAAACCACGGGCTCGAATCCCGAAGGTGCTCTGCGGCGGGCACCACTTCCAGTGGCTCCTGCCAGGTGACCTTGGTCGCCAACACCGAAGCCAGGATGAGTCGAGTCAGCTTCGTGATCTCAATGGGGAACTGGTTGATCAGGCCCATGGTGTGGCGGTCGGCCCAGGCGTCGGCATCCTTCTGGGAGGGGATCGGCCCGCGCTCGACCTGCGGCGGCAGTGACGAACTCCAATCAACCAGCGGCGACGTGCGGTCAGCGCTTCTCACCCAAAGTGCGAGCGCGCTGTGCAGCGCCGCTGGCGGTGCTTCCAGGAATCGAGACAGGAGGGTCGCGGCCTCCGCCGTCGGGCATCCCAAGGCCTTTTCGATGGCCCGTTGGTTGTCGCCAGAGGCCGCCGTGGAACATCCCGCCAGCAGCAGCCAGATCCCGAGCGGTGACGACACCGAACTCCCCGGGTGCTGGTCCAAAACAGCCCGACACGTACGGCGGCAGTAGGAGTCGATCAGGGTGACGAGCGAACGCTGGGCGCCCGTCGGCGTCGTCACCATCCGGTCAGTCTTGCAGCAGCGAGCAACCCGATGTCGTCCGTGGGACTTCTATCGGGTGGCCCCTCGCTTGGCCCGCCGTCCTGACCTCCTCGCCAGCGCCGTCAGCGACGAGCTTGAGGCGACAAGCATGCTGGTCAGGACGGTGTTCGTAGTGCGCCGCTAGGTGTGGGAGAAGTTGAGGAGGAACTCGAGCGTGCCGTTGTCCGACGTCTGCGCCGGCCCGCCGCTGGGGTTGTCGATGTTGTAGTCGGCGAACACGATCGGGATCGACCCGCTCACGCTGATCGTCGAGCCGCTGCGGCGGGCCTGGACCGTGAAGGTGACGGCGCGGGTCGTGCCGTGCAGCGTGAGGTTGCCGGTCGCCGTCTCGGTGATCGTCACACCGTTGGCGGGGACGGACCC
>DATGGF010000202.1:0-1746 GCA_035308625.1 Acidimicrobiales bacterium
TCGAGCCCTTCGGCCCGAAGCCCTTCGGTCACCTTGGGCACGAGCGTCAAATGGGCGCCCGACAACAGCGATAGCCCCACGGCGTCGGCGTCTTCCTGGACCACCGCCCGGACCACCTGCTCCGGGGTCTGGTGGAGGCCGGTGTAGATGACCTCGAACCCGGCGTCGCGCAGCGCCCGGGCGATGACCTTGGCTCCCCGGTCATGGCCGTCGAGGCCGGGCTTGGCCACCACCACTCGGTAGGGACGGATCATCGAGGTCCGAGTGTAGGCAGGTCACGCTGGGTGGACGCCAGACGACGCGCCGCCCCGGACGATGCCGAGAGGGGGCGGTCGCCCTCGAGTCCGGCATCTGGGCCGGGCCGGGCCCGCAACGGCCCGTAGTAGCGTTTTCAGCACCGTTCCCCGTGCCGGCCCCCCTGCCGTGGGAGCGTCCCAGCCCATGGTGCGTGCCATTCCCACCGACGAGGACGACGGCCTCGAGCCCGCCCGACTGGCGCCCCCCGGGCGGGGGGTCGTTCCCGGCTTGCTGCGCATCGCCCGCCCCAAGCAGTGGGTCAAGAACATCCTGGTCCTCGCCGCTCCGGGCGCCGCCGGCGTCCTCACCCACGGAGGGGCCTTGGCCCGGGCCTGGGCCGCCTTCGGCATCTTCTGCCTGGCCGCCTCGGGGACGTACTTCGTCAACGACACCCTCGACGCCGATGCCGACCGGCACCACCCGGTCAAGCGCCACCGGCCCGTGGCCGCCGGCACCGTCGCCCCGGGACTGGCCTTGGCCACCGGGGCCACGCTCATGGCCGCCTCGCTGGGGCTCGCCTGGTGGCTGGCCGGTCACCGGCTGGTCATCGTCATGGCCCTGTACGTGGCCATCTCCACGGCGTACTCGATCCGTCTCAAGCACGAGCCCGTGATCGACCTGGCCGGGTTGTCCTCGGGCTTCATCCTGCGCGCCATCGCGGGTGGCGTGGCCACCGGCGTGGCCCTGTCGAACTGGTTCGTGATCGTGGCCTCCTTCGGTTCCCTGCTCGTGGCCGCGGGGAAGCGGAGCGCCGAGCACACGAAACTGGGGGACGACCGGGCCCGGCACCGGCCCGTGCTGGCCGAGTACCCCGAGACGTTCCTCCGCTTCGTCCGTGTGCTCGCCGCCTCGGTCACGGTCACCGCGTACTGCCTGTGGGCCTTCGAGCGCGCCGCGTCCACTGGTAAGGGACACCACCCCATCTGGTTCGAGCTGTCGATCGTCCCGGTGCTTCTGGCCGTGCTCCATCTCGAGCTGCGTTTCGAGCGCGGCCGCGGGGGCGCCCCCGAGGAATTGGCTCTCCAGGACCGGATGCTCCAGGTGCTCGGCTTGCTGTGGGTGGTGCTCTTCGCCGTGGGCATCTACGGAAGATGAGCGCGGCCGCACCGCGGAGGCTGTTCACCGGGTGGGGGCGCACCGCGCCGACCGCCGCGCAGGTGGTGCGCCCGGTCGACGCCGAGGGTGTGGCCACCGCCATGGCCGCGGCCGGCAACGGGCACGGGCCTCTGGTGGCCCGCGGGCTCGGGCGCTCGTACGGGGACGCGGCGCAGTGCGCCGGCGGGACGGTTCTCGACACGAGCGGGCTCGACGTGGTGCTCGACGCCGACCTCGACGCCGGATGGGTGCGCGTCGGCGCCGGAGTGAGCCTCGACGCGCTCATGCACCTGCTCGTGCCCCATGGCTGGTTCGTCCCCGTCACCCCGGGCACCCGCTTCGTGAGCGTGGGCG
>DATGGF010000203.1:0-3237 GCA_035308625.1 Acidimicrobiales bacterium
CGTCCGACAGCGCGTCGGCAGCCAGGATCACCGCCGCCGCGGTGTAGGTCGTGCGCTCACCCGAGGGGAAGGTGTCGCGCTCGGGGTAGACGATGCCGGTCAGGTACGAGCCGTCGGGGCGACGGTGGGCCCGGGTCCAGCGCAGCAGGCGGCGGGCCTCCTCGGGCCGGCCCAGGGCGTCGAGGGCGAGGGCGCACTCGGCTGTCTCGGCCGCGGTGACCCACGGGCCGGTCGACACGCAACGCACCCCGAGGCCATCCATGACGAAGGTCTCCCACCACGCGTCGATGCGCGCATGGGCGGCCGGTCCCTCGAGCGCGCCAGTGAGCATCGGGTAGTACCAGTCCATGGCGAATTCGGCCTTGGGCTCGAACACGTGCGGCGTGTGCGTCACCGCGTGGGCCAGGCGCCCGGCGGCGAGCTCCCAGTCGGGGCGCTCCTCCCCCAGTGTCTCGGCGCTAGCCACAGCGCAGCGCAGCGCGTGGTAGATCGACGAGGAGCCGGTGAGCAGCGGATAGCGCCCGGGGTGCCCATCGGGGTCGACGCACCACAGGATGGCGCCGTCGTCGCGCTGCCAGCGCAGCACGAAGGCGAGCGCACGGACCACGGTGGGCCAGATCTCCTCCAGGGCGCCCAGATCGCCGGTGATGCAGTAGTGGTGCCAGGCGCCGGTGGCCACGTAGGCGCACACGTTGGTGTCCAGCCGCGGGTCCTTCACCCCCGAGCCCGCCAGGTAGTAGTTGAACCACGAGCCGTCGGGGAGCTGGGCCTCGGCCAGCCACCGGTAGGCCTGCCGGGCTTCGTCGAGGAACCCGGCCACGGTCAGGGCCATGGCCGCCTCGACGTGGTTCCACGGGTCGCAGTGCCCGCCGTCGAACCACGGGATCATCCCGTCGCGCCGCTGCACGGCGGCGATGGACTCGGCGCTGGCCCACACCTCGGCCGCCGACAGCACACCGGGCACGTCGGGGAGGTCGGGCCGGCGATAGGCCGCGGGGGCCAGCGCCGCGGACGACCTCCAGGTCCCCGGTGCGCTCTGGTCGACGGGCTTCACGGCTTCTCCAAATAGACGACGAGGCTCTTGCCCAGGAGCGGGTTGAGCAGTCGCTCGGTGACCCGGGTGAGGCGCGGGGCGCTGGTGATGTCCCACACGAGAAGGCGGTGATAGGCCCGCACGAGCGGGTGGTCGTCGCGCCGCGGCCCGACCAGGCAGCGCAACCACCAGTAGGGCGAGTGGAGCGCGTGGGCGTGGTGGTGGCCGGTCAACCGCAGCCCCACCCGGCGCAGGCGTGACTCCAAAGTCGAACGCCGGTAGATCCGCACGTGGCCGCCGGGCACGTTGTGGTACTCGTCGGACAGGGCCCAGTTGACCGCCTCGGGACCCATGCGGGGGACGGTCACGGCCATGGTGCCTCCGGGACGAAGGACCCGGGCCAGTTCGGCCATGGCGACGGAGTCGTCGGGGATGTGCTCGAGGACCTCGGCGGCGATGACGCGGTCGAAGGAGGCGTCGGCGAAGGGCAGGCGTAGCGCGTCGCCGCGGACCGCCCCGGCCTCGTCGTCAGGCTTGATCTCACCGGCGTCGACCATGGCGCCGATGGTGGCCCGCACGTCGGCCAGCTCCTCGGCCTTGGCGTCGAAGGCGATCACCCGGGCGCCCAGGCGCACCGCCTGGAAGGCGTGCCGGCCCCCACCGCACCCGAGATCGAGCAGCCGCTCGCCGCGGGCCACACCGAGACGGTCGTAGTCGACGGTCAGCATGCTGCGGCGTCCCCTGCGACAGGCGCCGCACCAGCCAGCCGGTGCTCCTCGAGGACGACCTGGTACTGCTCCGCCGTCCCCTTGGCCGTCGCCGCCCAGGTGTAGCGGCCCAGCACCCGGGTGCGCCCGCCTTCGCCCAGCCGGCGCGCCAGGTCGGGCTCGTCGAACACGCGCCGGATGCCGACGGCCAGCGCCTCGGGGTCGTCCGGCGTGACCAGCAGTCCCGTCTCGCCGTGGGTGCCCACCACCTCGGGCAGGGCCCCGCCGGTGGTCGCCACCAGCGGCACCCCACAGGCCATGGCCTCGATGGCGGGAAGCGAGAAGCCCTCGTAGAGCGACGGGACCACCGCCACCTCGGCCTCGGCGTACAGGCAGGCCAGTTCGTCGTCGCTGATCCCGGACACGCAGCGCACCACCGGGGCGAGCCCCAGCCGGTCGATGGTGCGAGCCACCCGGCCACCCTCGGTGGGGCGGCCGATGACCACGAGCTCGACGTCGCGCTCGGTGCGCAGCTTGGCCACCGCCTCGAGCAGGGGGACCAGGCCCTTCATGGGGACGTCGCTCGACGAGGTGACCATGATCCGCCCCGGCACCCGCCGCACCTCGGCCCGGGGCCGGAAGACGGTGTGGTCGACACCGACGGGCACGACCGTCATGCGCTCGAGGGGCACCCCCATCTGCCGGGCGATGTCGGCCTTGGACGACTCCGACACGGTGACGACCCGGGGCAGCTGGGCAGCGACACGCTTCTGCATCCCGAGGAAGCCGAACCACCGGCGCTGGGTGAGGCGGCGATACGCGTTCTCGGCCTTGGCCAGCGCCAGCTCCCGGTCCACCGTGATGGGGTGGTGCAGGGTGGTGAGCAGGGGCCAGCCGTCCTCGATCATCCCGAGCAGCCCCGACCCCAGGCACTGGTTGTCGTGGACCACGTCGTAGCGGTCACGCCGTGCCGCGAGCAGGCGCCGGGCCCGCAAGGAGAAGGTGCGGGGCTCGGGGAACCCAGCCGTGCACATCACTCCGAACTCGAGCAGGTCGATGCTGGAGCGGAACTCGCGCGGGTGCGGGACCCGGAAGGGATCGGGGTCGCGGTACAGGTCGAGGCCGGGCACCGGGGTGAAGCCGACGCCTTCGTCGGTGTCGAGCACGGGCCACGGTTGGCCCGACAACACGTCGACGCTGTGGCCCAGCGCCACCAGCTCGCGGGCCAGATGGCGCGTGTAGACACCCTGGCCGCCGCAGCGCGGGTTGCCGCGATACACGAGGTAGGCGATGCGCAGGCCGCCGGGCCGGGGCGGGGCCGCCGGTCGGGCGGCGGGGACCTCGAGGTGGGTGCTGCGCTCCCACGAGGCCCGGATCTCCCGCCAGCGCTGCCTCGGGCTCTTAGGCACGCGCCGCGCCACCGGGACCGATCATGGCCGATCAGCCTCCCCCGTATCGCTCCCCGGGCGCAAACGGTGCCGGCTCGCTGACGCAGGG
>DATGGF010000204.1:0-3397 GCA_035308625.1 Acidimicrobiales bacterium
CATGGAGGCCCTGCGCCTGCTCTCGGAAGTGGTGGGGCAGTCGGGGTACTTGCGCCGGGACTCTGCTGGAGCCGTGTTGCTGGGCCGGCTCGAGGCTTACCAACGGGGCCTCGTCATCCTCACCTTCGGAGGCGGCACCAACGAGATCCAGCGCGACTTGATCGCCATCTTCGGCCTGGGCATGCCCCGGTCGCTGCGCTAGGGAGGCGGGACGTGGATTTCTCCTTGAACGAGGAGCAGCAGGCCGTGCGTGATTTGGCGGCCCAGATCTTCGGCGACATGTCGACCCACGAGCAGCTGAGGAAGGTAGAAACCGAGGACGCCGAGCGCTTCGACCGTGCCCTGTGGTCGGCCCTGGCCGCTGCCGGTCTCCTGGGTATCGCCCTGCCCGAGGACGTAGGCGGCGCTGGCTTGGGTTTCCTCGAGGCGTGCATCGTCGTCGAGGAAGCAGGCCGGGCCGCCGCCGCGGTGCCGCTCACTACGGTGACCGTGCTCGGCGCATTGCCCATTGACCGGTTCGGCTCGAGCGAGCAGCGCAAGCAGTGGTTGCCCCGCGTCGTGGCCGGCGAAGCGGTGCCCACGGCGGCGCTGGCCGAGCCGGGAGCTGATCCCGCCGACCCGCACGCCACCGCCACCGCGACCGGTGACGGATGGCGCCTCGACGGGGTCAAGTCGTACGTTCCGGCCGGGGCGGTGGCCGACGTCGTGATCGTGCCGGCCCGGGCCGATGCCGGGGTTGGGCTGTTCCTGATCGACCCGCACGCGCCGGGCGTGAGCCGGCAAGGACAAGAGGCCACCGACGGCCGTCGGGAGGTGGAGCTCACGCTGGCCGGAGTCGAGATCGGGCCGGCCTCGGTGCTGGTCGCTCCCGGCAACGGGGCGGGCGAAGCGGCGCTCCAATGGCTCCTCGAGCGCGCCTGGACGGCGTTGTCCGTCGAGGTCGCCGGCGCCTGCCAGGCCGCGCTCAAGCTGACCGCCACCTACACGGCCGAGCGCCAGCAATTCGGCAAGGCCATCGCCACGTTCCAAGCTGTCGGGCAGCGCGCCGCCGACGCCTACATCGACACCGAGGCGGTGCGGTTGACCGCGTGGCAGGCGGCCTGGCGCCTGGCCAAAGACCTACCGGCATCGGCCGAGGTGGCGGTGGCCAAGTTCTGGGCGGACGACGGCGCCCAGCGTGTCGTGCATGCCGCCCAGCACCTCCATGGCGGGGTGGGAGTCGACCGGGACTACCCGCTGCACCGTTACTACCTGTTGGTGAAGCACCTGGCACTCACCCTCGGCGGCGGCACCACCAGCCTGCTGCGCTTGGGCGAACTCCTCGCCGACCCCGTTTAGGTTCCCGCCTCTACAGCAGGAACTCCGCCATCATCCGCAGGGTGTCGACGCCGCCGGCCACGAGCAGTGTCGTGGCGATCGACTCCTGCCACCGGTCCAGTTCGTCGCGAATCTTGGCCCGGGGCCCGATGAGGGCGATGTTCTCGACCATGGCCGTGGGGACACAGGCGGCGGCTTCGTCCTTGCGGCCGTCGAGATAGAGGTCCTGGATCTTCTGGGCCTCCGCCCCGAATCCCATGCGCACGAACACGTCGAAGTGGAAGTTCATCTCCCGGGCGCCCATGCCCCCGATGTAGAGGGCGAGCATGGGGCGGAAGCTGTCGGCCGCCCGCTCGACGTCGTCGTCCACGACAACGGGGCAGAAGGCGATCACCTCGAAGTCCGACGCGGTGCGCCTGGCCCCCGGTCGAGCGAAGCCTTCGGCCAGCGACGTGGCGAACTCACCCATGTGGTTGGGGGAGAAGAAGATCGGGAACCAGCCGTCCGCGATCTCGGCCGCCAGGGCCACGTTCTTCGGGCCCTCGGCCCCGAGCACGATGGGGATGTCGTTACGCAACGGGTGCACGATGGGCTTGAGGGGCTTCCCCAGCCCGGTGCCGCCCGGGTACGGCAGGGGATAGTGGGGCCCGCCGTTGGTGACAGGGGCCTGGCGGGCCAGCACCTGGCGCACGATCGACACGTACTCGCGCGTCCGGGCCAGGGGCTTGGGGAAGGACTGCCCATACCAGCCCTCGACCACCTGCGGGCCCGAGACCCCGAGGCCGAGCACGAAACGCCCTCCGGACAGGTGGTCGAGCGTCAGGGCGGCCATTCCCATGGCCGTCGGTGTACGGGCCGACAACTGGCAGAGCGCAGTGCCCAGGCGGATGCGACTGGTACGCGATCCCCACCAAGCCAGCGGGGTCAGCGCGTCCGAACCGTAGGCTTCGGCTGTCCACACCGAGTCGAAGCCAAGTCGCTCGGCCTCCATCGCCTGCTCGAGCGCCTGGGGCGGAGGCTGCGACCCCCAGTAGCCGAGTTGCAGGCCGAGCTTCAGTAAACCCATCACTGCCCTCCACTCTGGTGGACGATCTGGTCGGCGAAACGGGCCGAGGCGTCGAGCCGGGCCTGGAGCTGCTGTTCGGGCGAGGCCCCCGGGTCGATCTCGGCGGTGAGCCCCGGCGCGCACAGGAAGTCGGTGACCCCGTGCTCCTCCTCGAAACGTCGGTACACGTCGAGATCGGGGCGGACCCACAACGACAGGAAGATGTCGAAGGGCTCGGCCAGCCGTCCGGCCTGGCGGCGGGCCTCGTGCAACTGCTCGAGGTAGCCCCGCGCCTCGTCGGGCTTGTAGGCGCCCGCCGCGATCCAGCCGTCACACAGCGCGGCGGCGCGGCGGAAGGCCGGCGCCGAGTGGCCGCCGCCGTAGATGGGGACGGGCGCCGGCGGGCTCGGCTCCATGCGCATCGGCGGGACGTCGTAGAACGCGCCGTGGTACTCGACCCAACCGCCGGCCAGCACGGCGCGCAACGCCGGGATCATGTCGTCGAGCCGGCGTCCCCGGGTGTGGAAGTCCTGCCCGGTGGCGTCGAACTCCTCTTTCTGCCAGCCCACGCCGACCCCCAGGTTGACCCGCCCACCGGACAAGGCCGACGCCGTGCCTACCTGCTTCGCCACCGTCATCAGGTCACGGGCCGGGGCCACGTACACCCCTGAGGTGAAGCGCAGCCGCGTCGTCAGGGCCGCCATGGCGGAGATGTAGCACCACGTGTCGGGCCAGTGCGTGTCGGGGTCCCAGTGGTCGCCGAACCCGGGAGCACCGTCGTCGCGCGTCGAGTAGGTGTAGCGCGACGCGCGTTCACGGGGGAAGAACATGTGATCGGACGTGTAGACGCCGTGGTACCCCTGGTCGTCCGCCGCCTGGGCCAGGGCGAACCCCTGGTCCACGGGCAGGAAAGTCACCGCCTGATGGAAGCGCACCGAGTCGCGTGTTCCCCGCGCTGTTCCCGCTCGCCCAGCCCGCTCAGCGGCGCGCCGGAGCGCCGGGCGTGAAGGCCACCGGCAGGTGCTTCACCCCGTT
>DATGGF010000205.1:0-2830 GCA_035308625.1 Acidimicrobiales bacterium
CCATCTCGGGGGAGGCCAGCGTGGCCGAGGCGGTCGCCGAGCTCGACCGTCAGCGCATCGGCGCGCTGATCGTGTCGGGTGACGGCGTCCACATCGAGGGGATCGTCTCCGAACGCGACATCGTCCGGGGACTCTCCCGGAGCGAAGGCGCCCTGCTCGGGGAGCCGGTGCGGACGATCATGACCGCCACCGTGCTCACGTGCTCGCCCGACGACAACGTCGACTCGCTCATGGCCACCATGACACATAACCGGGTGCGTCACGTCCCGGTGGTGCGCGATGGGGAGCTGTGCGGCATCGTCAGCATCGGCGACGTCGTGAAGAGCCGCATCGACGAGCTCGAGAAGGATCGCAAGGAGCTCGTCGAGTACATCACGGCTCGCTGATCGCAAGCGGGGAACGCCCGCTGGCGCATCAGCGAGGACTCAGCCGAATTCGATCTGGCTGTACTCGGCCAGCTTGTCGAGCGAATGGCGGGCGCTCACGAACCGCACGGTTCCTGACCGCGAGCGCATCACCAGCGACTGGGTGGTCGATCCGAAGTCGTGGTATCGCACACCCTGCAGAAGGTCTCCGTCGGTGATGCCGGTGGCGGCGAAGAAGCAGTTGTCCCCCTCCACCAGGTCTTCGGTGGTGAGCACGGCGTCGAGGTCGTATCCGGCCTCCACGGCCGCGGCCCGCTCCTCTTCGTTGCGCGGCCAAAGCCGGCCGAGGATCTCGCCACCCATGGATTTGAGTGCGGCGGCCGCCAGTACTCCCTCGGGGGTGCCCCCGGTGCCGAGCAGCACATCGACGCCGGAGTCGGGCCAGGCGGTGGCGATGGCGCCGGCCACGTCGCCGTCGGTGATGAGCCGGATCCGTGCCCCGCTGGCCCGCACCTCCCGCATCAGGCCTTCGTGGCGCTCGCGGTCGAGAATGACCGCGGTGACGTCGCGCACCTGCTTGCCCAGGGCCTTGGCCACCGCCTCGATGTTCTCGGTGGGTGAGCGACGGATGTCGACAGCGCCCCGGGCCTTCGGACCCACGGCGATCTTCTCCATGTACACGCACGGGCCGGGATTGAACATGGTCCCCCGCTCCGATACGGCGATGACCGAAAGGGCCCCGCCCCGGCCCAGTGATGTCAAGGTGGTGCCGTCGATCGGGTCGACGGCGATGTCCGTCTGCGGCGGTGAGCCATCGCCGATCCGCTCGCCGTTGTAGAGCATGGGGGCGTGGTCCTTCTCGCCCTCGCCGATGACCACGATGCCGTCCATCGACACGGTCGACAGGACGACCCGCATCGCCTCCACCGCAGCCTCGTCGGCCCCCTCCTTGTCCCCCCGTCCCATCCAGCGGCCGGCGGCCATGGCCGCGGCTTCGGTCACCCGGACCAGTTCCATGGCCAGGTTGCGGTCAGGGGCCTGGGGGTTCGCAGCCACGGCCCGACCCTAACGCAGCCGGGTCGCGATGAGCGGGGCTGGAGTTGTCCGTCCTGTAGTTGGTCCGTGGCCGGGTGTTGACCCGACGCGACAACCTCGGAGACCGGTAAGCAGCCGCCGCGGTCGTAGGCTGGGGCGATGGAGCCGAACGACCGGACGCCAGGCGAGCGCGTCGAGCCGGTCGAACAGGGCCGGGACCGCTGGCGCGCCGCCTTCGAGGCCGCGCCTCGTCGCGATGCCGACTTCGAGACGATGTCGGGGATCCCGCTGGCCCCGGTGTACGGGCCCGACGACCGCGGCGATCCGGTGCACGAGGAGGGCGCCGGATGGCCGGGACAGGCTCCCTACACCCGAGGGCCGTACGCCTCGATGTACCGCTCGAAGCTGTGGACGATGCGCCTCTTCGCCGGCTTCGGCACGGCTGAGGACACCAACGTGCGCTTCCGGGAGCTGCTGCGGGCCGGCGGTGACGGGCTGTCGGTGGCGTTCGACCTGCCCACGCTGATGGGTCGCGACTCCGACGATCCCCACAGCGAAGGCGAGGTGGGGCGGTGCGGCGTCGCGGTCGACACCCTGGGCGATGTCGAGGATCTCTTCGCCGGCATCGACCTGGGCCGCACGACCACGTCGATGACCATCAACTCACCGGCGGTCATCCTCCTCGCCATGTACGTCGCCGCCGCCGAGAAGGCGGGCGCGCCCCGGGCGGTGCTCGGGGGCACGCTCCAGAACGACATCCTGAAGGAGTACCAAGCCCAGAAGGAGTACATCTTCCCGCCGCGGCCGTCGCTGCGGGTCGTCACCGATGTCATCCGGTTCTGCGCCGCGGAGATGCCGCGGTACCACCCGGTGTCGGTGTCGGGGTACCACATCCGCGAGGCGGGCTCCACGGCCGTGCAGGAGTTGGCCTTCACACTGGCCAACGGCTTCTCCTACGTCGAGGCGGCCATGGCCGCCGGGCTGGGGGTGGATGACTTCGCCCCGCGGTTGAGCTTCTTCTTCAATGCCCATCTCGACTTCTTCGAGGAGATCGCCAAGTACCGGGCCGCCCGGCGCATCTGGGGCCGCTGGATGGCCGGCCGCTACGGCGCCCGCTCCGAGCGCTCCCTGCAGTTGCGCTTCCACACCCAGACGGCCGGGGTCTCGCTCACTGCGCAGCAGCCCGAGGTCAACATCGTGCGCACCGCCATCGAGGCCCTGGCCGGTGTGCTGGGTGGGACGCAGAGCTTGCACACGAACTCCATGGACGAGGTTTTGGCCCTGCCCACCGAGAAGGCAGCCCGCATCGCGCTGCGGACCCAGCAGGTGCTGGCCCACGAGTCCGGCGTGGCCAACGTGGCCGATCCCCTGGGTGGTTCATGGTTCGTCGAGTCGCTCACCGACGAGGTGGAGCGTCAGGCCGAGGAGAT
>DATGGF010000206.1:0-3856 GCA_035308625.1 Acidimicrobiales bacterium
GCGTGCTCCTGGCGCCGGCGTCGTCCCACAGCTCCGGGCACCCCGCATCGTCGGAGAGCCCGCGCCGCGGAACCAACTCGAGGCCCGCACCTCTGCCGAGCATCCCCAACGTGCCGCCCCCCGGCTCGACGCACCGGCGCGCGGTCGGGCACCGGCCGGTCGCGTCCGGGGGGACGCCGATCGTGCTGTGGATCGTGCTCGGCGCGTGCGTCACCGGAGCGGCGCTCTGGTGGCGCCGCCGGTTGATCGACCTGGCCGGCGCGCTCCGCCGCCGTCCGGCCCGGTCCGCCGTGCTCCACTCCTGGCGACGAGTGGACCGTGAGCTCGGCCGCCGCCACCCGGGACGGTTCCCGGCCGAGACCCTCACCGAGTACGTCGAGCGCCTCCAGGGAACTGGCGGAGGGAGTCTCCGGCGGGTGCCGGTGCCCGATGTCGTGAGCCGGCTGGCCCGGAGCCCGGAGCTGGTCGAGCTGGCCGGCATGGCCGCCCGGGCCTGCTACGGGGACGAGGCGCCCAGCTCCGACGACGTCGCCCGGGCGAGACGGCTCCAAGCCGAATTGTGCGCGGCGGCGCGGTCGCGTCGGCGGGTCAGGACCCCGACGCCGGGCCCAGCACACCGGCGATGAGCGGCAGCGCCCAGTGGAGGTCGGCCTGCCAGTAGGGCCAGCCGTGATACCCAGGCTGCTTCTCAACCCTCGTCGGCCACCACCAGCCGCAGGCCCACGTCGAGCACCGGCAACGACCGCAAGTGTCCGTAGCGCTCGTCCCACACCCCCGATTCGAGGTCGGCGCGCAGGCGGCGCATGGCTCGTTCGACGGCTCCCTGGTCGATGGTGGCGAACCCCGAGGTCGCTGCCCGCACCTCGGGTTCGAGGAAGGCCTCCGGTCTTCGCCAGTACGCCATGATGAAACCGTCGGAGCAGTCAGCCGGGACCGGCACCGTGGCCACTCGATTGGCGCCGAGCCCGTCGGCCACCTCGGCTACGCCCCATCCCGGTCGCACCGTGTCGAGCGCGGCGATCTCGGGCACGTAGTCGGATACCAGCCACATCTGGTTGTGCACGGCCGGCTCGTAGGTGAGCATCACGCGGCGCGGCGCCACCCGGCGCATCTCCCGGTACCCGGCGCGACGATCGGTCCAGTGGTGCGCGCTCAGCACCGACATCACGGCGTCGAACGATCCCGCCGCGAAGGGAAGCTCTTCGGCCCGGCCCACCGTGGCCGGACCATGCCCACGGCCGCGCTGAGCCAGCATGACCGGGGAGGGATCGAGTGCGGTCACGATCCGGTCGGTCGGCTCGTAGGAGCCGGCGCCGGCCCCCACGTTGAGCACCCGTTCGGCGTCGCCCAGGGCCTCGGCCACCAGCGCACCGATGCGGGGGTCGGCCACCCGGCGCACGGCGTAGCCCCGGCCGATGACGTCGTAGTCGGCCGGAGCCGGATCGGTCACGGCGGTGGGCCGTTCCCCCGTTCGAAGCGGGCCACGTCGGCGACCTCACCGGTCTCGACGTCGTAGACGAATCCCACCACCGTGCTGACCACGCCCAGGTAGGGCGTGGCCGCCAGCGTGGCAATGTCCTCGCGCAGGGCGGCGGCATGGTCGTCGATGGGGAAGAACCCGAGGTCCGCACCGGTGATGGTGCGGAGCTCCTCGTCGGTGACACCGGCCAACCCGCACTGGGTGTGCTGCATCACCACCACCGTGTCCACGCCGAGCACGTGGGTGGAAAGAGCCAGGCTGCGAAGCACGTCGTCGGTCACCCGGCCGCCGGCATTGCGGATCACGTGCGCTTCTCCCAGCTGCAGCCCCAACACGGCGAAGACGTCGATGCGGGCGTCCATGCAGGTGAGCACGGCCAGACGCCGGCTGGGACGGGCGTCGGACAGGGCGGCCCGGGCCGAGGCATACGCCTCGTTGGCGGCGAGCAGCCGGTCGATCTCGGCCATGACCGTCTCATTAGGCGGCCGGTCGTCCTCCTCGCAACTCCGGGCCTCGTGAGGACGGGCGTCGCTGGTAGGCCGGGTCACGAAGCGTTCATCGGGACGACACCGGGAGGAAACAGGTGCTCCGTACCATTGGGCCCGTCAGCCGCGCATCCCGAATCGGCACCGGGATGGGGCGGAGGGAAGAATGCCCGGGAGGCCCAGCGCTTCCCGGGCATTGTCCTGGGCGAACCAGGAGGCGATCGTGACGGCGGGCCCGGGTGTGTTGCGGGTGGTGCTGCTCACCCTGGGGTGGGCCGAGGTGCCCAAGTCCGTGTCCGTGCACGGTGCCTCGTCGGCCGAGCGGTTGCGCGAGCCTGTCCCCGGCGTGCTGGTCGAGGTCGACAGCGGGTGGATCCTGCTCGACACCGGCTACAACCCCGCTCTCATCCGCGACCCGTTGCTGCGGTCTCGCTACCACGACCGGTTCAGCGAAGTAGTGCCGATCCTGCCGCCGGGGACCGATGACGCGTTGCTGGAGGCGCTCGCCGTGGAGGGTCTCGACGTCGACGCCGTCTCGTCGGTCGGGCTCAGCCACCTGCACTACGACCACGCCGGCGGGCTGCGCCACTTCACCCGCGGCTGCCCGGTCCATCTGCAGCGCGACGAGCTGTCCTTCGGTCTGTCGGACGATGCGGCCGACCACGGCATATTCGCCATCGACTTCGACGACCCGGCCATCGCCTGGGAGCTGGCCGACGGGGACACCGATATCGCTCCCGGCGTCACCGCGGTGAAGACGGCGGGCCACACGCCGGGTCATCAGAGCTTCGTCGTTCGCTACGACCCCTCGCTCGGGGGAGGGGGCTTCGTCTTCGCCTTCGACGCGGCCGACCTCACCGAGAACATCCAGGGTGAGCTTCCCATCGGCAGCACCGTCGACTGTGCGCCGGAAGAGACCGTGGAACAGATCCGCCGGCTCAAGGAGATCGCGGCCCGCGAGCACTTGCGGCTGGTTCCTGGCCATGACCCGAACGTCTGGCCGCGGCTGACCAAGGACCTCCATGCAGTCGGGGGAGTGCCCCAGACGCAGTAAGACATCGATGCACGGCGCGTTGTCTCCGCGTCACCATCGGTGATTCCTCAAAATTGAGGAGGCCTTGGCGTCCGTGGTGGACAAAGGTGCTTCTTAACCCCCGAAGCCATCTTCCGTCCACGAGGTGTCGACATGACAGAGGTCCTCGTTAATTCACCGCAGCTGCTTTCTTCTGAGTACCCACCCAAGCTCGACCCCGTTCACGCCTTTGCCTTGCGTCTTGACGCGTATCGACGACAGGTCGAGCACGAAGACGAGTTGATCAACCATCGAATTAGCTGGCTCGTCTCGTCGGCTGCATTTCTCTTCGCCGCTCTTG
The DNA here is from genome assembly GCA_035308625.1 of Acidimicrobiales bacterium. Taxonomy (GTDB): domain Bacteria; phylum Actinomycetota; class Acidimicrobiia; order Acidimicrobiales; family UBA8190; genus DATGGF01. The sequence continues at coordinate 3,339 of DATGGF010000206.1, forward strand.
CCCTCATCTCGACTTCGAAGGCGGCTGATGGGCCTCTCAGTTCCACGGGCTTTCGATGGGTACTGCTGATCTTGGTCCAAGCCCTCGGGCTGTCGATGGCTGTTCTCGTACAGATCGCCGTGGCCGCTGCTCACGGGCGCCTCAACAAGCTGCACCTCGACTTCATCAGTCAGCACGAGCAGGATCCGACGGCGAGCGAGTTCCCCAGCGTCACCTGCGATGACATCAGAGGAAACCCGAATCACAGTCAGCTCAGGCGGGGCCGGGTCCCTGCCACCTGGATCCCCCCGTTGTTGGGGTGCGCCTGGATCGCCACGCTCATTGCTTCGATTGTCGTCACGTAAGGATCGCCACCGCTCGCTGGCCGAGGACGTACTCCGCCCGGCCTGGCTTGCGACCTCCGGAGTGTTGCGCCCTCGGCAGGACTCGAACCTGCGCACCCGGCTCCGGAGGCCGATGCTCTATCCGCTGAGCTACGAGGGCCCGAGGCGCTCCGCACCGGTCATCGCCGACCGGGG
>DATGGF010000207.1:0-7259 GCA_035308625.1 Acidimicrobiales bacterium
CAGCGCCAGCATGACGCTGACGCTGGCGTGCGAGGTCATGCCGGCCTGGTACAGGTCGGATCTGTCGTCGAGCGATGTCACGTCGACCGCCAGGCGGGCGTGCTCAGCCAGCACCTGACGGATCTGTTCCTCCATGGTCCCCCCTGCCAATCGGCTCTAGCCCGCACCCACCGACGCGATGACCACTGCCGCCGCCATACCGCCATCGTGACTCATGCTCAGTGCGAAGTGTCCCAACCGGTCTTGGTCCGCCTGTCGGCGGGCCCCTCCGTGGAGCGCCAGCTCGCACCATCCCCCGTCGCGCCGGACGACCTCCATGGACCGGTAGTCCAGTCCGGCAGCGGGACGCAGCACCTTGAACGTTGCTTCCTTGGCCGCGTAGCGAGCCGCCAGGGAAGCCGCCCGCACCGACGGCACCCCCTGGCACGACGACAATTCCTGTGGCGTGAACAGGCGCATGAGATAGCGGTCGCCGAACCGGGCGATGGCCTCCGACACCTCTTCCACCGTCACCACGTCTGCGCCCACGCGCAGAGCTGCTTCTGCATTGCCACCTGACCTCGGCGGCACGTAAGCATCCCGGTACGCAATTGCCCAAGCGACGTCCGATTTCGACGCCGTGTCGCGCCAGAGAAGGTCCAGGGAATTCGACGCCACGAGCGGCCAAACTACCGCAGGGAGTGGTCCCCCGGCAACCAGCTACCCGGTCGTTCGTTGTCCAGTGCGACCATCCATGGAGGCCTCGGCGTGAGGCAAGTGGCCCGTGGAAATCACGTCACCCACCGCCAAGGCGAAGCGTCCTGATGGGCCCCACCGACGCGCTTGGGCGTCGACGGCGAGGCCGTGCTTGGCCGCCAGCAACCGGAAACGACCGGGCGACATGGCACCACGGTCGAAACGACCGCGCCATTGGCCCTTCCTCGCCCGGCTGACCAGCGCGGCACCCAGGTGCAGACCCACCATGGGTGTCGGTGACAACCAACCGGCGTGATGAACGAGGAACCGGCCGCCCGGTCGCAGGGCCCGGGCGAATTCACCGAGGTAAGCGTCGAGCTCGCTCTGGTCCGCATGCACGAGGACGGCGAAGGACCAGATGACGTCGAGGCTGTGGTCGGGCACGGGGAGGGTACGGCCGTCGTTGACCTCGAATCGGACAGTGGGATCACTCGTCCCGAAGCGCTGCTGGCACGCCTCGATGCAGGTCATGTTGAGGTCGACCAGCACGAGGGATCGGACCCGTCCGATCATGAATTCGGTCCAACGGCCATGACCGGGCCCGAGCTCGAGCATGTCGACGTCCGGGCCCAAGTAGGGAGTGATGAAGGTTTGGGCGACCGACTGCTTCCACAGCTCGTAGGGCTGGCGCGAGCGCCACGCGTGGAAGTGCCACTCGTCACCGCGGTCTTTCCAGGTGGCCCTTTGGCCCCACATCTGCCGGTTCCAGTCGATCGACGGCATTACCCGGCTCCCAGCTTCAGCTCGCCGGGGCCCGTCGTCCGGACAACTTGCTGGTCGCCCAGGACCCATCGCCGTACCAGTGCATCGGCCCGAGCGCGAGCGGCGGCCCCGAAGAGCGTGTGGTCGGCCTGGGGCATGACCTCGAAGCGGAGGAACCCACTGCGCCGCGCCCGGCGCAGCGCCCACTTGGCCCGGCGCTGGAAGTGGCTGGCCTCGACGTCGCCGCAGACCAGCAACGTGGGCACCTGCCGCTCGGCCAGAGTGGCGAACCCACGCGCCGGGTGCGGCTGGAGGCCGCTTCGGTCGAGAACCCACCACAGACCCGCGGGGACCCATCGTTCGCCCAGGCGCGCCAAGGTGTCGAAGCGGCGCAACCACTGGATCCACGGCCGGAAGGGCTGTGCCGTCTGTTGCTCCTCGCCGTAGCCCGCTTCGCTCCACGCCGGTGGGGTGTCGAAGTGGAGCACGGGGTTCACGGCCACCACCCGGGAGATCTCGAGGCCGGCGTCGTCCAGGGTCACCGCCGCCTCGATGGCGTGATACGCGCCCGAGCACAGCCCGATCAGGGTGACGCCGCCCGGGCCCAGGGAGGCAAGGGAACGCAAGGCGACCGCGATGTCGGTGAGGGCCTCAGGCGGATAGCTGACGGCGCCCGGGCGGTTGGCGGGGGGTGGGCTCTCGCCGAGGCCGCTCAGGTCGAAGCGAAGCGTGGGCCGGCCTCGGGCCGCGAATTCACGAGCCATCTCGACCCACAGCCGCGCCGGGCCGACATGGTCGATCTGTCCGGCGTTCAAGAAGACGACCGGTGGACCCGCCGGCGCGCCCAGAGGCTCGCCGACCACGCCGAACAGATTCTGGGGACCCATGCGCACCGGTCGTTCCGTGACGAGGGCATCACCGACGTCCAGGACTGCCGCCTCACTCGAACCGGCAGTCTCGACTCGGAACGGCGACTTCGGCGTGCCTTCGAGCCACGCGACGATCCGCTCCAGCGTCACCTCGGGCACGATGGCGTCGCGCGGGAGCACGTCCACCAATTCGGCCTGGCCCTCGGCTTCTGCCCACTCGACCTCGCCACTCAGGGAATCGAGGCGTCGACGGGTCCGGGACCGGCCCGTCCGGACGAGCACCAGCGTGCGATCGGCCAGATCCGCGTCGGCGGCTATCCGCAGTTGCTCGAGGTCGGCCACCAATTGGGCCGGCAACATCGCACCGAGGATCTCCACGCCGCCTGCCTCGTCGGACAGCGGAAGTTCCTCGATGGCGGCCGCCCGGAGCGCCTTCTGCTCTCGGACGAAGGTCCGTCCGTCCTCGCACGGGTCCCACAGGACGAGCGAAGGAACGTGGCCTCGTTCGGCCGCCGCCACGGCGGCCAGCGTGGCGCCAAGGCGCATTCCAACCAACGACACCCGGGTGGCACCGGAAGCCTGGGCGACCTCCATGGCCGCCCCGACGTCGGCCGCCCATCCCCGCACCACTCTCTCTTCTTCGAGCCGGCCCGCCGAATTCCCCGTGCCGCCGAGGTCGAAGCGCACGACCAGCCATCCGGCCTCCGCCAACCGGGCCGCCAACATGCGGTAGGCGCGCTGGGCACAGGTCGCCTGCACGCCGACAGTGGGACACAACACCACTGCTCCTCGGGCTTCCCCGTCATCGGGAGCGTGCAACCACCCGAACAAGGGACGACCCGGAGGGCCGAACCACACGGCACGGGCGCTCACGTGCCGATACAACCATATGCACCCCTACATTCCTTCAGAGGCTTCGGGAAATCATCACTTTTGTTGACTCACTTCCTCGGTGGTTACAACGGCGGCTGCGTCGCCTAGCCTCTTGGAGGGGAATCAGGGTGAGGGGGGCTGGCATGCAAGGCACCGGGGCCTTGATTCTCGGGTACCACCGGGTCGCGGAACGCGTCCCCGATCCCTTTTCGTTGTGTGTCGAGCCGCGTCGCTTCGCTGCCCAACTCGACGAGCTCGCCCGGAAGTTCCAGCCCAGCACGCTCGACTCGGTCTTCGATCCGTCACCGCGCCGGCGGGTAGTGGTCACGTTCGACGACGGGTACGCCGACAACCTTTGGCACGCATTACCGATTGCCCAGGCCAAGGGTGTCCCCATCACGGTCTTCGTCACGAGCGGGATGATCGACAGCACCGCAGGCATGTGGTGGGACCGCCTGGCGGCCATATGCGGGCGCTGGCCCACAGACGTGCCATCGGTCGAGCTGTCCTTCCCCGACGGCCCCCGGGTCGTGGGCATCGAGGGTGGACCACAGCGGGCCATGCAGACGTTGCATCGCCAGTTGCTCCACTTGCCCTCGGCCGAGATCGACCGCCTGCTCGACGATCTCGCCCACCGTTTGTCGGTTTCGTCGAGCGCTCCCGACGACGCACGCCCACTCGACTCCGCCGAGCTCCTCGAGTTGGCCCGCTCCGAGCTGGTCACCGTGGGGGCCCACACGACCCAGCACCTGCACCTGGCGGGCCAGCCGGCCGACGAGCAGGGGCGCCAGATCTCCGGCTCCAAGGCCGACCTCGAGCGCCGTTTGGACCGTTCGGTCGACCACTTCGCCTATCCGTTCGGGGTCGCCTCGGCCTACGACGACAACTCGGTGGCGGCGGTACGCGAGGCCGGGTTCGAAACGGCCAGCACCTGTCTCACCGGACTGGCCGATGCCTCCACCGACCGCATGCGGCTGCCGCGCCGGGTCATGGGCAACTGGGGTCGGGCGCGCTTGCGGGCGATGTTGGCCCGGTGGACCTGGTGATGAGCATGCGACTGGCGCTGACCACGCCTCGGTACCCACCACTGCTCGGAGGCACCGAGACCCACGTGTACGAGGTCGGCCGGCGGCTGGCCGCGTCGGGGCATGACGTCACCGTCCTCACCACCGATCCCCACGGGACGCTCCCGGTGAGCGAAGTGCACGAGGGAGTGACCGTGCGGCGCTTCGCCGCCCGGCCCCGAAACGGTGACCTGTGCTGGTCGCCCGACCTGTTGGCGGCGGTCGGATCGGGCGGCTTCGACCTGGTGCACGTGCAGGGCGCGCACACCCTGTTGGCGCCGACCGTCCTGCGAGCCGCCCGTGGTGCCGGCGTGCCCGCGGTCGTGACCTTCCACACCGGCGGGCACTCGAGTCGCCTCCGCTCGAGCCTGCGCAGCGTGCAGTGGCGGGCGTTGCGGCGAGGGCTGCGGGGAGCGGCCGCGCTCGTGGCCGTGTCCGAGCACGAAGTGGGGATCTTCGCCCGAGCCGCCGCCATCGATCCCGCCCGGATCCACGTGATCCGCAATGGCTGCGACCCACTCCCGGTGGCCGGCACGCCTCCGCTGTTCTCGGGACAGCCGTTGATCGTGGCCGTCGGTCGGCTCGAGCGGTACAAGGGCCACCACCGTCTCATCGCGGCGATGGCCGAGTTGCTTCCTCGTCGTCCCGAGGCGCACCTCGTGCTGGTGGGTCGCGGCACCTACGAGGATCAACTCCGCAAGCAGGCCGAGCGTCTGGGCGTAGGGCCGGCGGTGAGCTTCACGTCGTTCGACCATCAGGCGCGCGACGGCCTTGGTGCACTGGTGTCGGCCGCCCACGTCGTGGCTCTGCTGAGCGACTACGAAGCGCACCCCGTGGCGGTGCTCGAGGCCCTGGCGCTGGGCCGGCGGGTGCTCGTGGCCGATGCACCGGGGTTGTCCGAACTGGCGCCTTACGAGCTGGTCACCGTGGTCGACCCGGCATGGGGCCCGGGCGCGCTGGCCCACGCGCTCGAAGAGACGGCCGAGGCGCCGGCGGCGCCGGCACCGGCGCTGCCGACGTGGGACGACACGACGTCGGCTCTGGGGCGGCTCTACGACGACGTGCTCCGGTCGGGTCGGACGTCGCCCGGGCTCGCTACTGGAGCAAGCCCGTGACGTCGGACGTCGGCGCGGCCATCCACCCCGGCGCGGCCGACCCTGACGCGCTGGAGCGCCCTGAGTCACCTCCACCGTCCACGTTGTACGACGTGACCATCGCCCATTCACGGCTGGGCGTCGTCCTCGCCGCGGTGGGCGCCGGCCTGCTGGTGGTGGGCCTGGCCGACGCGCTGGCCCGCACCGGCCACGAGACGGCCGTCATCCCCCTGTTCTGCGTAGGCGTGCTCGGTGTCTTCCTCCCGTGCGCCTGGCGGCTGGCCACGCCGAGCGCGCCGCGCGGTGAGCGGCTGGCTGTGTCCGTTGTCCTCGGGGTCGCACTGCTGCTGGCCTTCTACCTGCGCAGCCCGCTCATCTTCAACAGCTTCGACGAGCTCCTTCACGGGACGACGTTGCATGCACTGGTCACGCAGCGGAGCTTGGGGGTGCACAACACCCTGGTGCCGGTGAGCCCGTACTACCCCGCCCTGGAGCTGTTCACCATCGGCACCATGTGGCTGACCGGGTTGCCACTCGTCTTGGCGCAGTTGGCCGTCCTCCTGGTCGTGCGCGTCGTGCTCATTCTCGGGCTCTTCCTGGTGGTCGAACGGGTCTGCCGTTCGTCACTGGCGGCCGGCCTCGGGGTGCTCGTCTTCGCCTCGAACCCGCAGTTCTTCGCCTTCGACAGCCAATACTCCTACGAGACGCTCGCCCTGGCGTTGGCCGTCGCCGCCATGTGGTTCCTGTTCTCCTCCATGGACGCGGCCACAGCTCAGCGCCCACTGGCCGTCGACGGAAGCGACCCGTCGTCTTCACCCGCTGACCGCCGGATGGCGGTGCGGGCCCGGCGCTATCAACTCCTGGCGTGGGCATGCATCGTCGCTCTGGTCTTCACCCACCATCTCACCTCCTGGCTCACCAGTCTCGTGCTGGTGGTGTGGTACCTGACCTACCGCTTGTCCGGGCTCCGACCACGGGCGCGCATCGTGGGAAGGGCAGCACTTCTCGCCGTCGTCCTGTGCACGGGCTGGACCGCGTTCGTAGGAGGCCACCTCCTCACCTACCTCGGCCCGATCTTCCGAGCCGCCATCATCGGATTCGGGTCCGCCATCGGGCAGCTGCACTCGTCGCGCCAGTTGTTCACGACCCCGACCGGGAAAGGTGGAGCTACCACCTGGGAGATCGCGGCGATGTTGGCGGCGGCGGGGCTGTGGTGCCTCGTGCTCGGCGCCGTGCTGTCCGACACCCGGCGCACGTGGGTCCGTCATCGGGGCCTGCTCGCCTGGGCGCCGCTGGTGGTAGCCGCCGGCTATCCGGTCGCCCTCGCCACCAGCCTGGCCTCGGGCAGCACCGACGTCGGGCAGCGGGCCACCACGTTCATCTTCTTCGGCATGGCGGTGTGCGTCGGCGGGTGGGTGGCGACCAATCTCACGTCGACCACGCCGGCCCTGACGCGCGGGCTCGTGACCGTGGTGGCGAGCATCTGCTTCCTCGGGAGCCTGCTGTTCGGCTCAGGCCCGGCCGTGACCCTGGTCCCCGGTCCCTACCAGGTGGGAGCCGACACCCTGTCGATGGGCGCCCCCTCCACGGCCATGGCCCGCTGGGCCTCCGACCACCTTCCCCCGGGGAGCCATGTGGCCGCCGATCGCGACAACGGGGTCCTGCTCGGAGAGCTCAGCCGGGTGACCGTGGTCACGGCCATCGGAGGCTTGGTCAACCCGGGGCCCCTCTTCTTCGACCCCCAATTGACGAGCTTCGACCTGAAGCTGATCCGTCAGGGTCAGATCCGCTACATCGTCACCGACCTCCGGCTGGCCTCCTCGCTCCCGCTCTTCGGCACCTACATCGAGCCGGGGGAGTCGAAACCGGGGCAGCGGCTGACGCGGGCCGAGCTCACGAAGTACGAGTCGGTTCCCGGGGTG
>DATGGF010000208.1:0-11194 GCA_035308625.1 Acidimicrobiales bacterium
GCCAATGCCGGCGCGCTGGTGTACGGCGTGGTGCCCAAGGCGCGCCGTGGGGCCGTGGCCGCCCATGTCGCCTCGTTCGGCCTGGTGGCACCCCCGCGCACCGCCACCGAGGTGCTCACCGCACTGGGCGAGAACGGCCGCATGGACGACGTCCTGCGCATCCTCTCCGACCGGACCAACCCCGGGTGGGCCAACATCCTGGCGCAGGGAGGCACGTTCACCTGGGAGGTGTGGCGTCCAAGCGACGCCGACGGCGACAGCATGTCGCACGGGTGGGGAGCGAACGTGCTCGTGGCCATCCAGAGACTGCTCCTCGGGGTGCGGCCGGCCGGCCCCGGGTTCCAGACCATGGAGATCGTCCCCGCCTTGGGCGTGCTCGACACCGTGGCCGGGACGGTGCCCACTCCCCGAGGCCCCGTGTCGGTGTCGTGGAGCCCGACGTCCGGCCAACCTGGGGCGGTCGACCTCGCCCTGACGGTCCCGCCCAACGCCCGGGCTTCCGTGCGCCTGTCGACCCCAGCCGCGGCGGTGCTCACCGAGAGCGGATCGCCCATCGGGCGTACGGGCGAAGTGCGTATCGCGGCGCGCTCGGATACCGAGGCCACCATCGACATCGGGGCCGGCACGTACCAGTTCCGGATCGCGGTCCCGAGAACATGAAGCACCCGTATCGCCACAGGGCGCTGTGGGCGTCGGCCCTCGCCGCGTCGGTCATGGTGACCGCGGCCGCCTGCGGTACCTCCACGGTTGGCACGGAGGGCGCCGCGCCCAGCGGAGTCACCGGCCCTCCTCCACGGGGCGCCACCGCCGTGACGCCGGCCAGTAGTGCTGACGTGGCGTACCCCACGATGACGGTGACCGATGCGAATGGCCCGAGCTTCCAGATCACGGCGCAGGCGGTGACCGGCACGGTGGCCATCAACGTTGACGGCCAACCGCGCTATGCCCCGCCCGGCTACATCTATCTGGTCGAGAATTTGTCAGTGGGCGGGCCGACGGGCGGGGCCGTGGCACTCGGCGACTTCCACGATCCCGACACCGGCCTCTCCCCGAGCCTGGAGCTCGGCCTCGACCCCGCCACCGCCGCGGCGCACGGTTATGGCGCCACTTGTGGGGTCGAACCCGGCGATCCTCCGTCGCTGTGCCCGATCACCTTGGGCCAAGGGCTGCTCTTCGACTCCAGCGCCTCCCCGGCATGCTCATCGCTCGGAACGGTTCCTGTCGCCGCCACCCAAGCGCCGACCGCTTGCCCGAACACGCTGGTACTGAGCTACGGCCCGGTACCGGGGAACTTCCCCCTGAAGGCGGTGTCGGTGTGGTTCCGCTCCCCACCGTTGCCCCCGCAGAAGCTCTCCAGCTGATGGAACCTGGTCCCGGCAGCGGATCGAAGCCGGCCGCGTCGCCCGCCGCCGGGCGCGCGTCGTGCATCGACGCGGCGCCCGACGGGAGACGAGGCGAGATCACGCCGATGTGGTCGACGTGGAGCTCGATGACGTCGAGCCCGAGGACGAGCTCGACCCCGGCGCTGCGCCCGGAGGCGGTGTCGACCCCGCAGGTCCCGGCCCGAAGCCGGACACCGTGCCGGTGACGTTGAAGTTGGCGTCCAGTTGCACGGTGACGTCCGTACCGTCGGCCTTCTTCATGTGCACCTCGTAGGTCGCCTGTCCCGACGAGTCGGTCTCGGCCCGGATGATGGTGGCGCCCGGCTCGGCCGAGTTGGCCGCGTCGGTGGCCTTCTGCAGGTCCGTTCCGGTCAGGAGCGTCTCACCGGGACCGTGTGCCACAGTGGCCGGGTCGGCATTGGCGCCGCCGGGGGGCGGGCCCGGGGGTGGATTCGTCGTCGACGACGACCCGCTCGGTCCGGAGGCCGGGGCCGTGGTCGTGGTGGACGAGCTCGAGCTCGTCGCCGCCGACGCGATCCCCGCGGCCCCCACTGCAGCCCCGACGACCAGCGCACCGGTGGTGACTGCTCGCCGGAGCTTCCTGGGTTTGGTTTCCATTGGACTCAACTTCTCCTCGTGTTGCTCGGCACCCGGGCACTTCCCGGGTGTCGAGGCATGGTCCGCCAGCACCATGAGGCCTCGTTGCCGCCCAGCTGCGAAGAACCTTGGAATCGCGACACCGAAGCCGGAGCCCTCGGGGAACTCACAGCGGGCTCACATCTCGGCCGCGGCGGGCGTTCAAACAGGATTGGTGGACTTCTCCCATGCCCGAGAAGCGCGTCGACCGATGAGCTCGCCCGTCCTCTGGTACGCCACGCGGGCGACCGGCATGGTGGCCATGGTGCTGCTCTCCCTGACGGTCGTCCTCGGTCTGCTCACCGCGGCTCGGACGACCGGCCGCACCTGGACCCGTTTCGCGGTGGCCGACTTCCACCGATCGGTATCGCTCCTGGCGGTGCTGTTCCTGGCCGGCCACGTGCTCACGAGCGTGCTCGACAGCTACGTGCACATCGGCTGGGCCGCCGTGGTGATTCCCTTCGCCTCGGGCTACAAGCCGTTGTGGGTCGGTCTCGGTGCCGTGAGCCTCGACCTCATGGCCGCCGTGGTGGTCACCAGCCTGTTGCGCAACCACCTGCGCGCCGGAACATGGCGCGGGGTCCACTGGCTCTCGTACGCGAGCTGGCCCGTCGCCATCGCCCACGGTTTGGGAACCGGCACCGACATGCGCGCCGACTGGGCCTGGGGCCTGACCGTGGTGTGCGTGGCAGCGGTCGCCGGTGCGGCCGTCTTCCGGCTGGCCGACGGTGCCCGCCACCGGGCCCGGGTCCTCGGCTTGCCGGCTGTGCAGTCGCGCACGCCGGGGGTCAACGTGAAGCGCCTCGTGCCCCGGCCCCCCGTGCCCGTCCCCATCGCCACCAGTGCGCCCGGAGGTGTTCCCCGTGCCCACCGCCACTGACACCAGGGTCGAGCCGCTGCTGGCGTCGTGGCGCGCCGCCCAGCGGCGCGACCTGGCCACCCACCTCGCCCATCACGGCCCGCTCTCCTTGGGCGATCCCACTTGGCTCACCCGCATGACGAAGGCCGTGGACGAGGCTGGGCTCACCGGCCGGGGTGGAGCGGGATTCCCCTCCGCCGTCAAACACCGGGCGGCTCGCGGTGCCGCCGTCGCTCCGGTCGTCGTGGTGAACGCCATGGAAGGCGAGCCGGCCAGCCAGAAGGACGCCGTGCTCCTCACCTGCGTGCCGCACCTCGTGCTCGACGGCGCACAGGTGGCGGCCGCGCTGGTCGGTGCGTCGGCCATCGTGGCCTGCGTGGCTGCCGATCAGGACGTCCTGGCCGACGCGCTCGCCGGTGCGGTGGCCGAACGAGCCGGCACCGGCTGGTCGCCCGTGCCCGTGCAGCTGGCCCGGCCGCCCGGCCGGTACGTGGCCGGAGAGGAGTCGGCGCTGGTCGACTGGCTCGAGCTCGGACGGGGCGCCCCGCGGTTCCGACCGGACAAAGCGGTGCCATTGCGCATCGGGCGCCAGCCCGCCATGGTGCACAACGCCGAGACGTTGGCCCATCTGGCCTTGATCGCCCGCCGCGGACCCGGTGCCTTCCGGGGAGCGGGCACCGAACACGCGCCGGGCACGACTCTCGTCACCATCTCGGGAGGCGTGGAGCACCCCGGTGTCTACGAGGTCAGTGCGGGCACACCGCTACAGGAGATCATCGCACTGGCGCGGCCCGGCATCACCCCCGCCGCCGTGCTCGTGGGTGGGTACGGCGGCACGTGGATCGCCGCCCGGCACCTCGACGTCCCCTTCGCCGCCGGGCCGTTGCGCGCCCTCGGTGCCGGGCCGGGCGCCGGGGTGCTGGTCGTGCTGCCCGCCGGGGCGTGCGGCCTGGCCGACACGGCGCGCATCGCCTCGTACATGGCGGGCCAGAGCGCCGGGCAGTGCGGACCGTGTGTCTTCGGCCTGCCGGCCATCGCCTCCGATCTCGCCGCCCTGGCCGACGGACGGGCCGACATGGCGCTGCCCGAACGACTGCGCCGGCGACTGGGCCTGGTCGCCGGGCGCGGGGCGTGTCGACACCCTGACGGCGTGGCCCGCATGGTGGCGAGCGCCCTCGAGGTTTTCGCCGACGACGTGGCCCTCCACCTGGCCGGCCGGACCTGTCCCGGCCGTGCCCACCCCAGCGTGGTGCTGTGGTGAGCCGCCTGCGCCTGGTCGTCGACCCGGTGGCCTGCGAGGCCTACGGGTACTGCACCGAGTTGCTCCCCGAGCTCATCGGGGTCGACGAATGGGGCTATCCGATCGTGTCCGGTGACCCCCTCCCCGAGCACCTGGTCGCGCTGGCCCGGGAGGCGGCCCGCCAGTGCCCTCGGCGGGCGCTCGCCCTTCGCCCAACCCCCTGACGGCCGGGAGGTCTTCACAGGGAGCTCACAGCGGGCTCCCAGGCCCCTGGGAGACCGGCCTGGAAGGCTGGGATCCGGAGGTGGTCACGGTGACCCAGACGAAGCCCCGCATCCTGGTGGTGGACGACGAGCCCTCGATCGTCGACGCGGTGGCCACATCGCTGCGCTACGAGGGGTTCGAAGTGGAGCAGGCCGCCACGGGCCGCGCCGCCCTCAGTTCGGCGCAAGCCTCTCCACCGGATCTGATCGTGCTCGACGTGATGCTCCCCGACCTCGACGGCTTCGAAGTGACCCGCCGCCTGCGTTCCGACGGGGTCCACTCCCCCGTGCTCTTCCTGACTGCTCGGGACTCGCTCGAGGACAAGGTGGCCGGGCTCACGGTGGGCGGCGACGACTACGTGACGAAGCCCTTCGCCCTGGCCGAGATCGTGGCCCGTGCCCATGCCGTGCTCCGGCGAGCTGGGACGGTCAAACCGGACGACGGCGTGCTGCGCTTCTCCGACATCGTGTTGGACGAAGCGGCGCACGAGGTGACCCGCGGCGACCACGTCGTGGCATTGACCGCCACCGAGTTCAACCTCCTGCGCTTCTTCATGCGCAACCCCCGCCAGGTGCTTTCGAAGGCGCAGATCCTCGACAACGTGTGGCACTACGACTTCGGCGGCGAGGGCAACGTGGTGGAGACCTACGTCAGCTACCTGCGCAAGAAGCTCGAGAAGCACGGGCCCCCCGTACTCCACACCATCCGGCTGGTCGGGTACGTCCTGAGAGAGCAGTAGCGCGTGTCCCTTCGCCTGCGGCTGTTGCTCGCCACCTCGGCCATCTTGGTGGTGGCCCTGGTGGCAGCCGACGTGGGCACCTACGCCGCGTTGGAGCGCTTCCTCTACAACCAGACGGACCAGTCGCTCCAACAGGCGCACGCGTCGGTCGAGGCCTCGGTCACGGGACAGGAACCGGGCCCGGAGTCCCACGGCCCGGAGCCCGAGGGCGCGCCGGGCGGCGGCGTCACCAGCGGAGCGGGGGCGTTCTGTCCCGAGTTCGAGGGGATGTCCGTGCAGGACCACGGGCTCCAGCCGGGCACCGTGATCGAAGTCCTGTCGTCGAAGGGCAAGGACCTCTACCGCTGCGCCGTGCCCATCCTCGGCTCCAATGCGACGACCTACCCGGTGCTCCCGGCCCACATCACCGGTTTCGCCTATCGCGCCACCGATCCCAACGAATTCGTGACCTACTTCACCGCGCCGCCGACGTCGGGCGATGACGGCTTCCGGGCGCGGGCTTCGGTGTTGCGGGCCGGGCCGGCCAAGGGCGACCAGCTGGTGGTGGCCGTGCCCCTCGGATCGACCGTCGACATCCTCGGGCGGCTGCGCCTGCTCGAACTGGCCATCACCAGCGCGGCGGTGGTGGGCTCGCTGTTGATCGTGCTGTGGTCCCTGCGCCACTTCCTCCGTCCGCTTCGTCAGATCGAGCAGACGGCCGAGGAGATCGCCGGCGGGAACTTCGGCGAACGCGTGCCGGGGGATGCGGCGCGCACCGAGGTGGGCCAGGTGGCCCGGGCCCTCAACGTCATGCTCGAACGGGTCGAGGAAACGGTCTCGGAGTTGCGGGAGTCGGAAACGCGCATGCGCCGGTTCGTGGCCGACGCCTCCCACGAGTTGCGCACGCCCATCGCCGCGGTGTCCGCCTACGCCGAGCTGTTCGAGCGCGGCGCCGACCAGCGCCCCGAGGACCTGGCGCGGGTGATCCGGGGGATCCGCCTGGAATCGGCCCGCATGGGCCATCTGGTCGACGACCTGTTGCTGTTGGCCCGCCTGGACGAAGGCCGCCCTCTCGAGCATCGGCCGGTCGACCTCACCCGCCTGGCCGCCGATGCAGTGGAGACGTCGGCCGCACTCGGCCCCCAGTGGCCCGTCCGGCTGATGGCGGCACGGCCGGTCGAAGTGGTGGGAGACGAGCTGCGCCTGCGGCAAGTGCTCGACAACCTGCTGGCCAACGCCCGCACCCACTGCCCGGCGGGGACCGAGGTGACGGTCACGGTGTCCGAGATGCAGGGCCGCGCCACGGTGGAGGTGGCCGACAACGGTCCTGGGCTGAGCGCCGAGGACGCGGCGCGCATCTTCGACCGCTTCTACCGAGCCGACCCGTCGCGGTCGCGCGCCCAGGGCGGCGCCGGCCTCGGCCTCTCCATCGTGAGCTCCATCGTCGGGGCCCACGGCGGCACCGTCGCGGCCGCTCCCCGGCCCGGGGGCGGGTCGCTCTTCACCATGGTCATCCCCCGTGGCGGCAGCCCGGTCCCCGACGAGACCCAGCTCAGCGAGGGTGCCCCGCGAAATTCAAGCGATTCTGCGCCCACACACAGCCGGCATTGAACTTGGCCCCCCACCATGGGGGACCTGGCCGGCCGGCTCCGGGGGAGCTCGGATCCGGCGCCCGGAGGACGTCGTGCACAGCGAATCGAAGTTCGAGGTCATGGGGACGTGGGCGCACGTCGTGGTGGTCGATGGCCCCGGAGACCTCGTGGGCCGCATCGAGGAACGTCTGGCCGAGCTGGACGAGCGGTGGAGCCGCTTCCGCCCCGACAGCGAATTGTCACAACTGAACGCGGCCGCCGGCACGTGGCAACGCGTGACGAACGACACCCGGACGTTGGTGCGACGAGGTGTCGAGGGTTGGCTCCAGACCCGGGGCCGTTTCGACCCCACCGTGTTGGGGGCGGTCGTGCGCGCCGGGTACGACCGGGACTTCGCATTGGTGCGGGAGCAGAGCCGCGACGGGGTGAGTGATCGCGTGACCGGCTGCGACGCCATCGGGCTCCGCGCCGACGAAGTCCTCCTGCCTGCGGGCACCGCGTTCGACTCGGGCGGGTTGGGCAAAGGACTGGCGGCTGACCTGGCCACGCGCGACGCCATGAGGGCCGGGGCGGCCGGTGCGTGCGTGAACCTGGGTGGCGACCTGCGCGTCCGCGGTCGCGGCCCCGACGAGCATGGCGGCTGGACGGTGTCGATCGACCATCCGGAAGCGAACGCCCCGGTGGCCCTCATCGGCCTGGCCGACGGTGCGGTGGCCACGTCGAGCACGTTGCAGAGGCGATGGACCGTCGGCGACGAGGTGCGGCATCACCTCATCGACCCCGCTACCGGGCGGAGCGCCGACACGAGCGTCGAATGGGCCACGGTGGTGGCCCGAGACGGCTGGCTGGCCGAAGTGCTGACCAAGGCGGTGGTGCTCGGCAACGAAGTCGATCCCTTCGCCGCACTGGCGGGGACCGGGGCCGAGGCGATGGCGGTCGAAGCCGGCGGCCGGGCCCTGATGACGGATGGCTTCCGGCAGTACCTCGGCACCTCCGAGCTCCCCGGGCGCGTGGCATGAAGCCCCGGGGGACCTGCATTGCCAGGAGCGGTCCTGTCCGCTCACAGCCGGCAGCAAGGCAGCCGGCCCAAGCTGACAACGTCAACCGATCACCACAACCCCGAGCACCGAACAGGAGCGTGACCATGTCCACCCCGCCGTGGCGGACCCGAGCCGAGGCGAAGGCCCGCCGTCATCCGGCCCGCCGGGCCCGCAACATGGCCGCGTTGTTGAGCGCGTCGGCCACCGTCGGCATGGTCGGCGCGCTGGCCGCGGCCGGCACCCACAGCGCGGCGGCGACTCCGAGTCCTTCCGGCACAACGGGCACCTCGACATCACCGACCACGACGACCACGGCCGGCTCGTCGGACGACTCGGGTTCCTCGTCGGGTACCGGCTCCTCGTCGGGGACCAGCTCCTCGTCCGGTACCGGCTCCTCGTCCGGCACGAGCACCTCCTCGGGTGCGAGCAGCGCGAGCAGCGGCACCGGCAGCTCCTCCGCCACGAGCACATCGAGCAGCGGCACGTCGGCCACCGCGTCGACACCCTCGTCCTCCCCCACGACGTCGACCCGCCACAGCTGAGGACGCTCCGGGGCGGGTGTACGCTCGGGCGCGCAACCCGCTCACCTGCGTGTTCGCGCCGCACCCGAGGAGGAAGTCGTGACCGAGGCCGTGATCGTCGCCGGGGTCCGGACCCCCATCGCCCGGTCGCACAAGGGCGCGCTGGCCGATGTCGACGCCTTCTCGCTGGCCGACGTGGCCGTCCGCGCCGTCATCGACCGGGCCGGGATCGACCCCACCGACATCGACGACATCGTGCTGGCCGAATCGCTCCAGGGCGGCGGCGTCATCGCCCGCAACGTGGCCGTCCGCCTGGGCCTGACCGACGTGCCCGGGCTGGCCGACAACCGCCACTGCGCCGCCGGGCTGAGCGCCATGGCCATCGCCGCCGGCAGCATCCGGTCGGGCATGGACAGGGTGATCATCGCCGGTGGCACCGAGAGCCTGAGCTCCACCCCCCAGGTCCTCAAGTCGCAGCCTGCGTCGTTGCGGCACTACGAGCCTTGGTTCTCGCCGACCCACGACCCGACTCCGCAGGCCCCCAACCGCGACATGTCGATCACCGTGGGGGAGAACACGGCGCGCCTGGCCGGGGTGACCCGCGTCGAGGCCGACACCTGGGCCCTGCACTCGAATCTCCGGGCCGCCGCCGCGCGCGACACCGGCGTCTTCGCCGGCGAGATCGTGCCCGTCCCCCTGCCCGGCGGCGGGTCGTTCGAGACCGACGAGCAGCCGCGGGCCGACACCACCCTCGAGAAGCTGGCCGCGCTGTCCCCGGTGCATCCCGAACTGCCCGACGCCACCGTCACCGCCGGCAACGCGTCGGGCATCAACGACGGTGCCGCCACCGTGATGATCGTGAGCGACGAGTACGCCTCGGCCCACGGTCTCGAAGTGCTCGGGCGCATCCGCTCCTGGACGTCGGTGGCCCTCGAGCCCGAACGTACGGGCCTCACGCCCACCGTGGCCATCCCCAAGGCCCTGGAACGGGCCGGCATGAAGATCGGCGACGTGGACCTGTTCGAGATCAACGAGGCCTTCTGCTCCATGGCCGTCGCCTGCACCCGGGCTCTGGGCATCGAGCACGACATGGTCAACGTGCTGGGCAGCGGTTGCGGCCTCGGCCACCCGGTGGCAGCCACCGGAACCCGCATGGCCGTCACCACGCTCTACGAGCTGGCCCGGCGCGGCGGCACCGTGGGGCTCATCTCCATGTGCGCCGGTGGCGGCATGGGCGCGGCCATGGTCCTCGAGCGCGTCTGATCCTGAGCTCTCCGCCCCGATGACCACGTCACCCGTCGAGTCGCTGCACCTCGGGTTCATCGGGCTCGGCAACATCGGCGGTGCCATCGCCGCCAATCTGCTGGCCGACGGGCACCAGCTCACCGTGCTCGACACCGACGTGAGCCGCAGCACCGAATTGGCCGGGGCCGGCGCCAAGGTGGCATCGGATCCGGCCGAAGTGGCCGCCGGCTCGGACTGGACCTTCCTGTCGCTCCCCACGCCGGCCATCGTCGAGTCAGTGGCCCGGCAATGGTGCACGGCGGATGTGCAAGGCAAGGTCCTCCTCGATCTGTCGACCAACGCCCCAGCCACCGTCCGCCAGCTGGGTGCGGTGGTGGCCGGCGCCGGAGCCACGCTGGTCGAGGCGCCGCTGACCGGGGGCGCCATCGGCGCCCGCAATCGCCAACTCGTCTTCATCCTGGGCGGCGACGACGGCGTGGTGGCCGAGGTGACGCCGCTGCTCATGACGGTGGGCCGGGCCACCTTCCACCTGGGCCCCCTGGGCAACGGCAACGTCGGCAAGCTGGTGAACTCGCTGGTCGCCTTCGCCACCACCTGGGTGTCGCTCGAGGGACTGGCCCTGGCGGCCAAGCACGACGTCGACCTGCGCACCGTTGTCGACATGGTGCGCACCTCGGGCGCAGCCATGCCCTATCTCGACAAGCGCGTCGAGGGGATCGCCCAGCGGGGGCGGCCCGCCGAATTCGCTTTGGAGCTGGCGGCCAAGGATGCCGGGCTCATGGTCGAAGCCGGACGCGAGGTGGGCGCGCCCATGCCGGTGGCATCGGCGCTCCTCCAGGTGCTGGCCTTCGCCGTAGGCCAGGGCCTCGGTGACCGGGACTTCAGCGACTTCGTCGAAGTGGCCGAACGCGCCGCGGCGGTGGAGCTGGTCCTCGCCCCCGCCCCTGAAGGCTGAGGCTCAGTCCTTCAACACCCCGGACGCGGTGGTGAGCGCGTTCACCGCCGCGGGGACTCCGGCATACACGGCCACTTGCATCAACACCTCCACCAGCTCGTCCTTGCTGATGCCCACGTTGCGGGCACCGCGCAGATGCGCGCCCAGCTCCTCCTGGCGGCCCAGCGCGGCCAGCATGGCCACGGTGATGAGCGACCGGTCGCGCACGGGCAGGTTGGGCCGGGACCAGAACATCCCGAAACAGAATTCCCGCACGAGCGGGAAGAAGTCGGGAGCAAGCTCGGCCGCCGGCACCTTGGGACGATCGGCGTCGGCCGCCATGTCGCCCCACAGCATGCGCTGGACCTCGCGGCCCTTGGCCTCCAGCGTGCGCTCGTCCTCGGTCACGATGCCGGCCCCCTTCCACCGCCGTTGATCGACGCCGCCGCCGGCCCGGGGCTCGGTGGCGGGATCTTGTACAGCTTGGTGTAGTTGTCCCACAGGATCTTCTGCTTCGTGGCGGAGTCGAAGGGGAGCTCCAGGAACGACTCGGTGGCTCGGGGGTACTTGGAGTCGGCGTGGGGGTAGTCGGTCGAGAACACGACGTTGTCGTCCCCGAAGTCCTCGAAGTAGTGCCGAGCCGTCTCCTCGTCGGCCTCGCACGACACGAAGCAGTTGCGAAGGAAGTACTGCGACGGCTTCATGGTGAGCTCGGGTGCCTCGTACTTGCCCATCCACTCCCAGTGCTCGTCGAGCCGGTACA
>DATGGF010000209.1:0-1586 GCA_035308625.1 Acidimicrobiales bacterium
CCATGGGGTCGGCCAGACCCACGTCCTCGCTGGCCAGGATGACGAGCCGGCGGGCCACGAAGCGGGCGTCCTCACCACCGGCCAGCATGCGAGCCAGCCAGTAGAGCCCGGCGTCCACGTCCGAGCCGCGCACCGACTTGATGAGCGCACTCACCTGGTCGTAGTGCGAGTCGTCACCCTGATGGACGAGCCGGCCGGCCCGGGCCCGGTCCACATGGGCGGCGTCGACCGTTGCACCTTCGGCCAGGGCGATGGCGATCTCAAGGGTCCCGAGTGCAGCGCGCGCATCTCCGTCGGCGATGGACACGAGTAGCCGGCGGCCCTCGTCGGTCGCCTGTGCCCCTTCCGCGTCGAGTGCACGACGCACCACCTCGTCCACGTCCTCGTCCGACAATGGCTCAAGGCGCCACAGGGTGGACCGGCTGAGCAGCGGCGCGTTCACGCTGAAGAACGGGTTCTCGGTGGTGGCCGAGATGAGCACGATCAGCCCGTCCTCCACCGCGGGCAGCAGCGCATCCTGCTGGGCGCGGTTGAACCGGTGCACCTCGTCGATGAACAGGATCGTCCCCTGGGCCTGCTCTCCCAGTCGTCGGCGCGCCTGCTCGATGGCCTGGCGCACGTCGGCCACCCCGGCGTTCACCGCCGACAGCGGCACGAAGGCCTTGGCCGTAGTGGCCGCCACCACCAGCGCGATGGTCGTCTTGCCCGTGCCCGGCGGCCCCCAGAGCAGCGCTGAGGTGAGCCGGTCCTGCTCCACCAGGACGCGCAGGGGTGCTCCCGGGGCGACCAGGTGCTTCTGGCCCACTACCTGGTCGAGCGTGTGCGGACGCAGCCGGGCCGCCAGGGGCCCGCGTGCGCTCAGCCGTTCCTCTGCCGCGGCGGAGAACATGTCACCACCCGGCGCGGCCCGCCGCGGCCCGCGGGCGGGAGCCATCGTCTACGGCGTCAGCGCCCGGGCTGCGCCACGCGCACGCCGAGCTCGCGCAGTTGACGCTCGGGCAGGCCTTTGGGCGCGCCGGTCATCAGGTCGGTCCCCGACTGCGTCTTGGGAAAGGCGATGACTTCGCGGATGTTGTCCTCACCGGCCAGCACGGCCACCAGACGGTCGATCCCCACGGCGAAACCACCGTGCGGGGGCGCACCGTAACGGAAGGCACCGAGCAGGAAGCCGAAACGCGCTTCGGCGTCGGCAGGAGCGATTTGCAGCGCGTCGAAGACACGGCGCTGGATCTCCTCGCTATGGATACGGATCGAGCCCGATCCCAGCTCCCATCCGTTGAGCACGAGGTCGTACGCCTGCGCCCGGGCCGCCATGGGGTCGCGCTCGAGCAGGTCCACGTCGTCGGGGTGCGGCATGGTGAACGGGTGGTGCGCGGCCATGGGCCGGCCCTCGTCGTCCACCCCGTCGAACATGGGGAAGTCGGTGATCCAGCACAGCCGGCGCTCGCCTTCGCTTACGGGCGGACGGGCCAGATCCAGGCGGAGCTGCCCCAGAACCTCGCAGGCCACCCTCCACTCGTCGGCCACGGCCAGCACCAGATCGCCCGGACCCGCGTCCAGCGCGGCTGTCAGTGCCGCTTGCCGCT
>DATGGF010000210.1:0-5091 GCA_035308625.1 Acidimicrobiales bacterium
ACCATCACCAAGACCATGGGCACCCTGCCCACGGGCGTCACCCTGACCGACAACGGCAACGGCACCGCCACCCTGGCCGGCACCCCGGCGACCGGGACCCACGGCTCCTACCCGATCACTCTCTCCGCCAACAACGGTGTGGGCACGGCCGCCACCCAGTCGTTCACCCTGACCGTCAACGCGGTGAGCACCGGCACGGCACCACTCATCACGAGCGGCGCGGCCACCACCTTCACCGAGGGAATCGCCGGGAGCTTCATGGTCACGACCACCGGCTCGCCCACGCCGGCCATCACCAAGACGGCCGGCACCCTACCCACCGGGATCACGCTCACCGACAACGGCAACAGCACCGCCACCCTCGCCGGCACGCCTGCTTCAGGGTCGGCCGGCACCTACCTCTTCACGATCCAAGCGGCCAATGGAGTGACGCCGAACGCCACCCAAGGCTTCACCCTGACCATCGAGAACGCCACCACCGGCGGCGTCGTGCAGTGCACGGGAACGTTGCACGGCACGTTCATGGACGTCATGGTGCCCCCGCAAGCCACCTGCACCCTGGGCACCGGCACCACTGTCACCCATGACGTGCAAGTGGGCGCCGGGGGGAGCCTGACCAGCATGGGGGCGGCCGTCGGGCAGGACCTCTACAGCGCACCGGGGAGCAAGATCCGGCTCATGGGTGGCTCCATCGCCCACAACCTCTGGATCGACCGCGCCAGCCTCCTCTACGACCTGGGCGCCAGTGTCGGTCACGACCTCGGCGTGGACGACGCCATGAGCGTGGGGATCCAGGGCGGATCGGTGGGCCACGACGTGTTCGTCTTCGGCGTGACCGGGCCCGGCCCCACTGGAGCCGACAACTTCCTGTGCGGGGTCACCGTCGGCCACGACGTCGGCGTGTTCAAGACGATGGGGACGTCGTTGTTCGTCATCGGCGACACGTCCAAGGACTGCACCGCGCCGGTGAACGTCGGTCACAACCTCTACGTGGTCGCCAACGCCAGCCCGCTCGACGTCGTCGGCAACACGGTGGCCCACGACATTCTGTTCTTCGCCAACACTCCCGGGGGGGTAGTGGCCAATACCAACAGCGTGGGCCATGGCTGCAACCAGTCGTCGAACCAGCCCTACAGCGGTTCCGGCAACACCGGGACATTCGTTGCGCAATGCAACAGCACTTCTTCGGCGGGCCCGAGGAACCACGGCCGCCACTGATCCAGCTCGGGCCCGGCCTCGAGAAGTGGGTTCGCCCGGGCTGCCACTCGTTGGGTGGCGTCAAGCGACATCTTTGTGACAGGTCCGTCAAGAAGAGTTCATGCGCGCGGACTTGTCGCGGAAACAACCCCGGCACAATACTGCGCGCGTCGTCACAGACCGCCTCGGGGCGGGCGCTCACGCGGGGGGTGGGGGATGTTCGGTCACACGGGATCGCGTCATGTCTGACGTAGCCGTGGCCATCCGGCCAATCACCGACGCGGTCGCCCTTCGGGCCGTCACCCACGCGTCATACCGGGTGCTGGTCGTCCAGGGCCCGACCGGTGACGAAGACCGCGCCGGCATGCTCACCAAGGTGCTCGAGTCCGAGGGCTACGACGTCGAGCTGGCCGTAACTGCGGCCGAGAGTCTGCACCGCTTCTCGACGTCGATCCCGGACCTGGTGGTGCTGGGAACGATGCCCGGTCCCACGTCGTGGATCGAGATGTACCGCCAAATGCGCGAGGTGGCGGACGTACCGGTCGTCATCGGTTTCCCATTGCAGTCGCAGATCGACGCCGTGGTCGCCTTCGAGATGGGGGTGGCCGGCTACGTCAGCGACCCCACGCGCCTCCAGGAGCTCGTCGCTCGCATCCGAGTGGCCCTCCGGGGAAGTCGGACTCACCACGTTGCGCCGACGGTGGTCCCCTGGGACCGCTCTGGCACCTACACGGCCGGCCGAGTGCGGATCGACGTCGGCGACCGAGAGGTCACGGTCGACGGGGACGCCGTCCACTTGTCGCGCCTCGAGCTCGACCTACTGATGTTGCTCGTGAGCCCGCCCGGTCAGGTCCACACCCGGGAGGAGATCACCCGAACCGTGTGGGCGGGCCGGCCCTGCGCCGACTCACGCACGCTGGACACCCACATCCGTTGGCTGCGCCAGAAGCTCGAGGACGACCCCACGCATCCGAAGTATCTGATCACCGTGCGCGGTGTCGGCTTCCGATTCGACGCGTCGGAGGCCGACGGGTCCTGACCGGCGGGGAAACGGGGCCGGTTACTCGGCGGGCTCGCCGGCGCCGTGGCCGGGGCGCTTGCGGAACCCGAGGATGTCGCAGATCAGGCCGAACAGTGCTCCGGCACCGGCCAGGCTGACCGCCAACACGAGCTTCACGACACAAGGCTATACCGGTCCCCCGCCGTGAGTCCCGGGTCCTTCCGACCTGGATCAACATCCGTTACGAAATCGTCACTTTGGACGATGGCAAACGCGACGGCCCGGCGTATGGTGCCCACCGGGTGATTCACCCACGGTCTCGTCCGCGCCAGTGCCGCCCACCAACCGGACTGAGACCAACTTGCGGTGCGACATCGAGGAGGCGCGAGTCCGCCTCCTCGATGCGCGTCCCGGGCCCGGGCGAGGAGGCGGGGCCGGCCGCCACGTAGGCTCCGCTGGTGGCCACCTGGACGAGGCAAGAGCTGGAGCAGGCGTTCGACTACTACAAGGCGACCGCCCACCACGCCGCCCAGAGCGGGAAGTGGGACGAATGGGCCGACTTGTTCACCGAGGACGCCGAATACATCGAGCATCTCTACGGCACGATGCATGGCCGCGAGACGATCCGAACCTGGATCACCGAGACGATGTCCACCTATCCGGGAAGTGCCATGAACGAGTTCCCGGTCGAGTGGTCCATTTTGGACGAGGAGCGCGGCTGGGTGGCCTGTCAGATCTGGAACCGCATGGTCGACCCCGGTGATGGCAGCATCCACCAGGCTTACAACTTCACCCTGCTCAAGTACGCCGGCAACGGGTTGTGGTCCTCCGAGGAGGACATCTACAACCCGGCCCACTTCGTCACGATGATCCAGGCCTGGGAGGCTCGCAAGGCCGAGCTGACGGGTAACGCCTGAAGCCAGCGTTCCAGGGCCGTCCTACCGCTTCGACCGGCCCGACTTCTTCTTCGTCGCCTTCTTCGCGGTCTTCGCGGTCTTCTTCACCGGCTTCTTGCTGGCGGTCTTCTTCACCGGCTTCTTCGTGCCCGGCTTCTTCGTCGCGGCCTTCTTCGTCGCGGCCTTCTTGGCCGTCGTCGATGAGGCCGCCCGGGTGGAGGTCGACTTGGCGGTCGTCTTCTTGACACCCGTGGCCCGGGCCGGTGACCGCCGAGTCCGGGTGGACGACGCCGCAGCCTTCTTGGCCGTGCCGGCGGATCGAGAGCGAGCCCGCCCGAGCACGGTTACCGCCCCTGGCCCGGGGATGAAGCTCGATTCCTCGCCCGTCGTCCAGCGCACGTGGAGCAGCGAACCGCTCTGGCCGGTCACGACCCCATCGCGGGCCGGCTGCCCGGACTTGTTGGGCAGCACCCTGACCTTGTCACCCACCGATGCCACGACAAACCTCCCTTTGGCCCGTGCCTGGCCTCATCCTGGCCTCATCCTGGCATCATCCAGAGCTCCAGCGCGAATCCCGTCGTGCCGAGACCGCTGTCCCTCGGCACTCGGTCTGGGTCATGGCGTCAGCATGCCCGCTTGAGGACCAGCGCCTTGAGTAACGCCCCCCATTCGTAGAAGACATCACCGATCCAGTGACTCGGGTGATCGGCCACGGGCACGATGAACAGACGCGCCGGTGTGCAGCGCTCGAAGAGCAACCGGGCACGAGTCGACTGGGTCCGCTCGGGCACCACGATCAGGCGCTTCCAACCGTGGCGGGCCGCCAGCTTGGCCGCATATTCGGCCTCACCGCGGGTGTCGAGCGGATCCGGACGAAAGCAGATCACCTGCACCTTGGGAGGTGCGGACGGGCACGGGGGGTGGTACCCACCGAGCGAGATGACAGCCACCGGCGCATAGCCAGCTCGGGCCAGGGACACCGCGAGGTGGGCACGACGTTGGCCTGGATCACCGCCCAGTGCCACCACCGCGTCGACTTTGGTGGGTGCGTCGGTGACGGGCCAGGCGAAGAGGCGGGCGGTGGCGGCTACGAACAGCACCACCACCAGTGCCATGACCGCGAGCAGGCGGCCCTTTTTCGTGCGCGGGACGACAGTCACGCGCCGAGGCTACTGAGCGCCGGCGGTCTTCCCTCGTAGGAGCTCGAGGAGCTCGCTTTGGGTGTGCACTCTGAACCGCCGGAAGATGGTGGCGAGGTGATTCCGGACGGTGCTTTCGCTCAGGTACAGCTCCCGGGCGATGGTCGATACCCGCTCCCCCTGGAGGAGCCGGCTGAGCACTTCCCACTGACGGGTGCTGAGCTCGCCCAGTTGGGGCAGGACAGGGGTGGCGATCCCTCCGATCATCTCGAGAGCGCCCGCGGCGCGCACCTCGGCTCCGATGCGCCGCAGGGCCATCTCGAGTTCGGCGACGCGGTCCCATGAAGGCTGCTGACCGGACTCCAGGGCGCCCACCAGAGCAAAGAGGTGCTCGGGACGGCCGGGCAGCGGGCCGATCATCATGCACGCCTCCGACCACCCCGTGACGGGATCGGAGAAGCGCACGTACGCCCGGTAGAGGGGCTCGCCGCCTGGCTTCCCGTCTTGACCGCGCAATCCTGCCGCGTCGTCGGGGTGGACCAGGTCGAGCAGGCACAAGCCCGCGCATTCGCTGGCACTGCGGTGGATGAGATCCTCGATCTCGGTGCTCACCGACACGATGGTCCACGCGTCGTCGAGGGCACCCACCGCGATAGGAACGAGGTCGAGTCGCGCCTTCTTGGGATGTTTGCCCAAACGACCCATGTCGGCCTCGTCGACCACCACCGACACACCGAGGCGCCGTCCATCGACATCGATGGCCTGGGTCCAGATTCGGGCGCAGATCTCGTGGTTGGCCGTCCGCACCCGACGGGTGGCCCGGTAGGCATCGAACGTGCCCCCGGACACTTCGGCGGCA
>DATGGF010000211.1:0-5951 GCA_035308625.1 Acidimicrobiales bacterium
TGCGACCGGCGGTGGCCAAGCGGCGCAGCTCGGTCTTGAGCACCTTGCCGCTGGCGTTGGTGGGCAGCGAGTCGATCACCTCGACGTGCCTGGGAACTTTGTAATTGGCCATGTGCTCGCGGGCGAACGCGACGAGCTCATCTGCCATGGTCCTGGTGTTGGCGCCGGGACGAGGGACCACGAATGCGTGACCGACCTCGCCGAGCCGCTCGTCGGGAACGCCCACCACCGCCACCTGGGCCACCGCAGGGAGGCGCAAGAGGACACCCTCGATCTCCGCCGGATAGGCGTTGAACCCGCCCACGATGAACATGTCCTTCTTCCGGTCGGTGATCCTGAGGTTCCCGCCGTCGTCGAGCACCCCGACGTCGCCGGTCCGTAGCCAGCCGTCGGCGTCGATCGCCTCGGCCGTGGCCTCGGGGTCGTCGATGTACCCGGACGTCACCGTGTACCCGCGGACCACGATCTCACCGGGTGATCCGGCGGCGACGTCGTGTCCTTTGTCATCGACCACCTTCACCTCGACACCGGGGATGGCCCGGCCCGAGGTCTGCGCGATGGTCTCGGGCTCGTCTCCCTGGCGGCACATGGTCACCACCCCCGTCGACTCAGTCAGCCCATAAGCCGTGAGGACGGTCGAGAAAGTGAGCTCCGACCGCATGCGCCGGATGAGCTCCACCGGGACGACAGCGGCACCGGTCACAGCCAGCCTCAGGCTGGAAAGGTCGTAGTCACCCCGGCGCGGGTGGTCCATCACCGACTGGTACAGCGTCGGCGGACCGGGAACGACGGTCACGCGCTCGGACTGCACGGTCTCGAGCACGCGATCGAGGTCGAAAACCGGTAGCGGCACGATCGTGACGCCGCGCATCAAACAGGCCAGGATGCCGGCCTTGTAGCCGAAGGTGTGGAAGAACGGGTTGACGATGAGGTACCGGTCCCCCGCCTGGAGTCCCACGATCTCCGACCAGGTGGCGAACGTCCGCAGGGTCTGGGCGTGGGTTGTCTTCACGCCCTTGGGCCGTCCGGTCGTACCTGAGGTGAAGATCAGGTCGGAGAGATCCGAACCGGTCACCGCCTGCCAGCGGTTGCGCGCATCGTGCTCGACGACGGGCACGCCTACCACGCCTCCGTCGGCCTCCACTACCCCCTGACTGCCGAGGAGGAACTCTCCCCAGCCGAACACCGGGACCTCGTCCGTGCCCGTGGGTTCGCTCGCGTCGCCTTCGGCCTCCCGCAGCAGGACGATGCGCTCCAGCGACGGGACGTCCTCGCCTTCGAGCATGGCCGGGTAGTCGGTGCCAAGAAATCCCCGGACGGTGAAGAGGATCCGGGCGCCGGCCCGGCGGATGACGTACGCCGCCTCCTCTCCCTTGAACCGCGTGTTGAGCGGCACGAGCACCGCGCCGGCGCCGAGCGCGCCCAATGCAGCCAGGACCCACTCCGCCATGTTCGGCGCCCACAGCGCCACCCGGTCGCCGGGACGGATGCCAGCCGCCATCACGGCCCGGGTCACCTCGATGGAGCGATCTGCCAGCTGGGTGAATGTCAGCCGGGTCGGGCCGTCGACAAGAGCTTCCGCGTCGCCGAATTCGGCGGCGGCGTACGCCACCAACCCGGGAATCGTGCCCCACGCCAAGTCACCGCGCGGATCCTCGTCGTCACTCATGGGTGCTGGGAGGATACCGAGACGACTTCGCCGCTCAGGTAGGACGAATAGTCGCTGGCCAAGAAAGCGATGACGCTCGCCACTTCCCACGTTTCAGCCGAGCGATGGAAGAGCTCCCGTTCCCGCAGGACCTCGAGCTCCTGGTCGGGGAGCACCCGGTTGAGGAACGGGTGCAGCGCGAGGCTGGGCGACACGGCGTTGACCCGCACGCCATGGCCGGCCGCCTCGGCCGCCGCGCAGCGCGTCAGGGCCATGACACCCGCTTTCGCGGCCGCGTAGTGCGCCTGACCTGCCTGAGCGCGCCACCCGAGCACCGAAGCGTTGTTGACCACGACCCCGCCTCCCTGGCGGTACATGTGTCCGAGTGCAGCTCGCATGCAACGAAAGGTCCCGGTGAGCGTCACGTCGAGGACGGTCGACCACTGATCGTCGGTCATGTCGACCAGCTCCACGTTCCCTCCGAGCCCGGCGTTGTTCACGGCGACGTCGACGCGGCCGTGCTCGGTCACCGCGGCGGTGTAGAGCGCCTGCACGTCGGCTTCGGACGTCACGTTGCAGGGAACGGCCAGGGGACGAGCGCCCGACGCCTCTGCCAGCTGATCGGCCGCTTCGCCCAGTCGTCGCTCGTGGGCGTCGGACACGACCACGAGCGCGCCCTCCTCGACGCATCGCTTGGCCGTGGCGAACCCGATCCCCGTCCCCGCCGCCGCGGTAACGACCACCACCTTCCCCAGCAACAAGCCGTGACCCGGGGGCTCCGGCGGCGGACCAGGGACTCCTGCTCCGGGCGAGTTCACGACCGGGCCCCGGTCGGCGCGGCCACCTTCGGCTCCAGTGGGAGCCCCAGCACCCTTTCACCGATGACGTTGCGCTGGATCTCGTTGGAACCGCCGTAGATCGTGTCGGACCGGCTGAAGAGGAAGACGCGGCGCAGATCGGCCAGGTCGTCGCCACCCACTTCGTCGGGGCAGCCGCGCTCGGCCATCGCCTCGGCCCCGGCCACGTCCATGGCCAGCTCCCCCATGTCCCGATGCCAGGTCGCCCAGAACAGCTTGGAGATCGACGCCTGGGGAGGCGCCACCGGGCCCTCGACACCGGTGAGCGAGCGAAGCGTGTTGAGTCGCAATACGTACAACTGCGCCCAGGATGCCGCCAGGCGTTGCCGCAACACCGGGTCGGCCGAGCGACCGTTCTTCCGAGCCCGTTCCAAAATCTGGTCGAGCTGGCGCCGGAAATGCAGGATGTCACCGAGCAGACCGACTCCACGCTCGAAGGCGAGCGTGGCCAGAGCCACCCGCCACCCATCGTTCACCTCGCCGACGACCAAATCGGCGCGGGTCCGGGCGCCGTCAAAAAAGACCTCGTTGAATTCGGACGTACCCGTGATCTGCCGAATCGGGCGCACCTCGACGCCGGGCTGGTCCATCGGCACCAGCAAATAGGAAAGACCTTTGTGCCGAGGCTGGTCGGCCGAGGTCCGGGCCACGACGAAGCACCAGTCCGACCACTGCGCGTAGGACGTCCACACCTTCTGGCCCGTGATCACCCACTCGTCGCCGTCGAGCACGGCCTTCGTCTGGACGTTGGCCAGGTCCGAACCGGCGTCGGGCTCGGAGTAACCCTGGCACCACAACTCCACGCCGAATCGGATCGGGTCGAGGAACCGGGACTTCTGGTCCGGGCTGCCGTAGGCGATGAGAGTGGGCCCGAGCAGGCCCTCACCCATCACGCCGACGCGGGCCGGGGCGTCGGCCCGGACGTACTCCTCGTTCCAGATGACCTGCTGGGCCATGGTGGCGCCGCGGCCGCCGTACTCCTGGGGCCAGCCCACACATGTCCAGCCCGATCGGCCCAGGTGCTGTTCCCAGGCCAGCCGGAGGTCGCGCTCCTCGTGCTCGTTCCCGACCCGCCCGGCGCCTCGGGCGCCGGCGAACGCCCCGGACAGGTTCACCTCCAGCCACGCCCGAGCCTCCCGGCGGAAGGCGGCGTCGTCGGGGCTGTCGCGGAGGTCCATCGGCCTGCTCAGAGGGGTGGCGCCCCGGCTGGGGCGTTTCTGACGCGACGTTAGCAAACAGCCTCGGGAACACCTCAGGGCCGGCCGTGGTTTCCCTGCGCATGAAACTGTTCGACAGAGGCCGAAGTGGTAATGCCCCGAGGGAGGACGATGTGACGCCGGAGATCACCAAGTCGGATGACGAATGGCGCCAGCAGCTGGGGCTGGAGCGTTTCCATGTTCTGCGTGAGAAGGGGACGGAGCCGGCCTGGAGCGGCGCGCTGCTGGACATGCACGACCCTGGGCTGTTCCGGTGTGCCGCGTGTGGAGCTGAGCTGTTCCGCTCCGACGACAAGTTCGACTCCGGCTCAGGATGGCCGAGCTTCACCCGGGCCGTGACCGACGGGGTGATCGTCGAGCACAAGGACCGATCCCACGGCATGGTCAGGACCGAGATCACCTGCGCCCGGTGCGGAGGCCATCTGGGCCATGTCTTCCCGGATGGACCGGCGCCTACCGGGATGCGTTACTGCGTCAACTCGTTGTCCCTGGACTTCGAGGAGAAGCCGCCGGCTCAAGGCTGACTCGGTCCTCCAGCATCTCGAACAGGGACGCGACCGCGGCCGCTTCGGCCGCTCGTCCTGCTCGGAGCAGCCCTCGCTCTGCCGCGGCACACGCTTCCAGCGCGTCGAAGACCTCGCGCTTGGTGAGTACCACGGCCCCGGCGAATCGGGCACGACCGGAGTGGGTCGGCACCGTCATCGCTGCGGCCCAGTCCGGCGTGGCCTCCGGGTGGCCAGGCGCCGGGCAAGGGGAGCCTGGGCCCGGGCCGAAAGCAAGGCCGCAAGCGGGGCCAATAAGAGACCTGCCACTGGGGCGGCGAACAACACGACCCACAGGGCGGGGGAACGGAGAAATGCTCGCGCGAACAGGGGGCTCCATCCGGTTGTCACGTCGAAGACGGGCACAAGACTCCAAGCGGTGATAGTCGGTGGTGTGGTCAGAGATGGTCGGTGGTGGTGTCGGGGTCGATTGGGGGCCGCCCGGGCCCGGGGCATCGCTGTCCCGGGCCCGGGCGGGGGAACTGGGTCAGTCGTCGGCGCCGACCTCCGAAAGGCCGTGGCTCCGCTCGGCCAGGCCATTTTCCCGTTCGGGGCTGCGGCGCTCGGCGCGGGTGATCTCGGCAGTGGCGTAGCGCAGGGACGCTCCCACCTCATCGGCCGTGATCTCGACGCGACTGCGACGCTCCCCGAGTTCGGTCTCCCACACGTGCTGGTCGAGACGGCCGGTCACGATCACCCGGCTCCCCTTGACCAGACTCAAGGCGACGTTCTCGGCCAGATCGCGCCAGCACACCACGTCGAAGAACGATGTCGCTTCCTCCCACTCCTCGCTGCCGCGAGGCTGCCACCGCCGGTTGACGGCGAGGCCGAACGTGGCGTTGGCCTGACCATCACGCGTGTAGCGGATCTCAGGATCCCTGGTCAGGTTGCCCGACAGGGTTGTCGTGTTGCTCATAGGCTGCCCCTCATCTCGTCTCGGCCGGGCCCTGCCTCGGCCGTCTTGGCACCCGGTCGGGTGATGAGGTGCACCATCACCGCCGGCCCTTGCCGGGGTGCTTGCCGTGGCGCTGCCGTGGACCTTGCCCGACTCCTCACCGGAGCTCAGCGCTCGGATCAGCCACGTTTGCGCAGGTGAGGGACAGGTGAATGGCGCGACCCACCCGCCGGCTTCAGCAGAAACGTCGAGATGCCGATGTAGGGGTGGGCACGGTCCAGGCCTGCACGGGCCGGATCGACGCCTTCGGGGGGCAAACGGAACAGGGCAGGTGCGGCGTTCGGAGCGCAGCCGGCCTGCTGCGTCCGAGGGGCACGCCGCGCCGCCCTGGTTCCGTTCTCGGCCTCGGTCAGCCCTCCACCGGGCGAAAAACCATGCCCGTGCGCGGCTTGGGGTGGAAGTAGGTGCTCTTCGGGGGCATGCGGCGCCGGGCGTGGGCCCAGGTGGCGATCTGATCGACCGTGACCGGGCGGATGAGCACAGCCGCATCGGCACTTCCGGCGATCACCGTGCTCACGACCGTCCTCCAGTCGTGGTGATACTGCGTCTCTGCGCCGGGTATCGCGTCCGCAGCCAAAGCGACGACACTCGAATCGAGATCCGAATCGGCCGCTTCGTAGGCCTGCTCCCGCGGGGTCAAAAGCCAGACGCCCCCCCTGGTTACTAGGGCGAGCGCCCCTGATTCCGCCACCGCGCCCACCACGTGCTCGTCGGCGGGGCCCGCGTGCACCA
>DATGGF010000212.1:0-5946 GCA_035308625.1 Acidimicrobiales bacterium
CCCGGCAACCCGGCCGGCGAGGACTTCGAAGCCCGGGCGTGGCTCGCCCCTGCGCCACCCACCGACCTGTCCAGACGATCCGTCCAGGCGACCTCGGGTCTGCCCATCTAGCGATCCGTCCGGGCGACCTTGAAGCCGCCCGTCCGAGCGAGTCCAGAGGGCCCCGGCGTACACTTCCCCCGGCCATATCGGGGGTGCCATGGTTCTCGCCACGATCGCGGTCTTGACGATCGACGACGACCACGACGACGAAGTAGTGCCGCCAAGCCGGGCCACTCCGCGGCAATCGGGGCAACACAGCGAACCTTCGACATCCCGTCCGGCTCCCGCCACCACCGGCAGAATCCTCGTTGCCGAGGACGACATCGAGCTGCGCCGCAGCCTGGTCGACCTATTCGAACTGCCGGGCTACACGGTGCTCGAAGCGGGTGACGGTGAAGAGGCGCTGGAGCGCCTGGCCGATCGACCCGACGTCGTCGTGCTCGATCTGCACATGCCGAAGCTCGACGGTTTGTCGGTGTTGGAGGCTCTTGGCGATCCTCCGCCGATGGTGATCCTCTACTCGGCGTTCTCCCTGTACCACCCCGAGGAGATCTTCGCCCGGGGGCTGCGGGGCAAGATCTTCCGGACGCTGCGCAAGCCGGCGCCTCCGGCGCAACTCCTCGAGGCGGTCGCCGACGCCCTGGCCGAGTTGGGCAAGGGAAAGACTCCCTAAGACGCGAATCAGGGGCCGAAGCCGGCCCCTGATCCACTCCCCCGAGACCCGGGTTCGCCGATTGATCCTTCGACGATCCCCGAAACGAACGACGTCATTGGCGCTCGTCCCGCAAGTCGAGGGTACGCCCGAGAGGTGGTTCCGGCATCACCCAAAGTGATGATTTCGAGCGCCCGTGGGTCTAGCTCGAGCCTCAGCCGGGATACCCGCTGAACCAGGGCTCTCCGCCGAGGCTCCACACCGACACGTCGGCGACGCCCATCGACTCCACCAGCTGGAGCTTGGCGTCGAGGCTGGTCGAGTCCACGTAGTCGTAGAACGTCCCGCCCCACGACCACCGCACTTCTCCCGATCCCGGGTCGCGCAGTCCCGCAACGGCGGCGGGTGTGGACGGGAAACCGGGCTCACCCTCCATGGTGACCAGCGCGACATTCGACACGACGTGGCTGACCCGCGAGCAGTTGGCCGTGTGATAGCCGTAAGCCGGCAGGCCGATCGTCAATTGCGACGGGGCGACCTGGCTCTGCGCGTAGGTGACCACCTGTGTCAACCACGAATACGGTGTGATGGCTGCGCAGGCGATGTCGAATTCGTGGTCGTAGGCCATGACGACCACGTGGGCTCCGGCGTTGGCGATGTCTCCGTAGCGCTCCGCATCCCACGGAGTCGAGGTGAACGGCTCGAGGTCGACTTCCACCCCGCGCCCGGCCGATGACAGCTTGCCGTTGAGGTCCGAGACCATGTGCACGAACCGCAACCACAGCGACGCGGTCCAGCGGTTGGGTTCGAAGTCGAGGTCCACTCCGTCGAGGTTGTTGGTGGCGACGAACGAGGTGATGGCGGCTTCGGCCGTGGCTGTCCGAACCGGGTTGGACAGCGCACCTTTGACGCCAGAGGTCCCAGCCGACACGGTCACGTAGACGCGTTGGGCGGCGGCACGGGCCAAGGCCAGGTTCGCCGGACTGAACCCGTTGCACGGCAGCCCGGCCGCGGTCTCCGTCAGGACCCGGCCCCGGGAGCCGATGGTCAGGTACTCGGGCTTGATGAGGCTGATGGGGGCCCCCGCCATGGCGGCGAGTTCCTGGGAGGCTTTGCATGTCGGTTCGCCGGCCGAACCCGGATAGACCCACGCCTCGACCGTCGTCGGCAAGGTGGTCGACGCCCCGGCCGGTTCGGCTCCGCCGAGGCCTGGTCCGGCCACGAGCGACCCGGCGAACGCCACGGCGGCCATGAAGATCCCCCACCGCCCTCGGACTCCGCGACCCGGCATACGAGAGCCGGGGAACGCCAGGAGCCACCTCACAGCGCCACGTCCCCCGAGCAACCCGCACTAGCCCGACGTACGCTCGGGCCATGTCCTACGGAACGATCATGATCGGCAAACTCAAGACCCCTGGTACGGGTGAGCAATTGGCCGCCGCCTCCAAGAAATGGGAGGAGCGCAAGGTCGCTGGATTCCAGGGCTCGTACACGCTCTTCGGTGACGACGGCACCACCGTGGTCGCGTGCGTCGTCTTCGAGAGCAAGGAGAAGTACCTCGCGCTGGCCGACGACCCGGCCCAGGACGAGTGGTGGCAGACGGTCATGGGGCCGATGCTCCAGAGCGATCCCCAGTGGATCGACGGGGTTTGGGCCGACTGAAGCCACCCCGGTCATCCGGCGAAGCGGCGCACGGCGCGCTTGTAGAGGGTCGGGAAGAAGGTTCGGGCCAAGGGAGCGAGGAGCGGTACGAGCGCGGCATTGATCTCCATGCGGGGGCCGCCCATCCGCTCCAACGTCAAAGCCGACACCTGCTCCTCGGTACGCCGTACCGCCTTGGGGGGTAGCCGGCCCCCGTCCTCCTGGCCCGAGAGGCCCATCGCCGTGGGGACCCATGCGGGGTACAGCGCATGGACGTGGACGCCTCGACCCGCCACCTCGTGAGCCACGCTCTCGGTGAAGGCCGCCACGGCCGCCTTGGACGCGGAATAGGCCCCGTGCCGGGGATCGGGCGCGCGCGACGCGTCCGATGACACGTTGACGACGATCCCGGTCCTGCGATCGAGCATGCCGGGGAGGACGGCCAGGGTGCCGGTGACGACGCCGTAGAAGTTGACGTCGATGATGTGATGGAACGCGTCGGTGAGGCCGTCCTCGACCGGCGTGAGGTGCTCGACCCCGGCGTTGTTGACGAGGACGTCGATCCGGGTGTGGCGCCGCTCGACGTCCTCGAGCACCGATCGGAAGGCTCCCTCGTCGGCCACGTCACAGACGGCGGTGTCACTCGCCGGCGACGACCGACGGAGCTCGGCCTGCACCTCGGCCAGCAGGTCGCCCCGGCGAGCCACTCCGACCACGGTGGCGCCGCGGCGGGCCAGGTCGAGGGCTATTCGCCGGCCGATCCCCGACGACGCCCCCGTGACCACGGCGATGTCGCCGTCGTAGCGCCGGGCCTGTCCGCCTCTCACGGGGCCTCGCTCATCGACGCGAATGGTAGGCGGGTTCGCCGGCGGTGGCAGAGTGCTCCCGTGCCCCCGACCAGGTCACCCGAGATCCGCGTCACCGAACGTCCCGATGGCAGCTTCGCCGTGGAGGTGCAGCAGGCAGGCGACCTCCACCGCTATACGGTCACGGCGCCCTCGGGCCTGGCCGCCCGTCTCGGCCAGCCGTCGATCGATGCCGACGAGCTGGTGCGGGCGTCGTTCGTGTTCCTCCTAGCGCGAGAGCCGGCCTCTTCCATCCTTCGAAGCTTCAGCCTCGATGTCATCGCTCGCTACTTCCCGGAGTACGACGAGGTCATGACCCGGGAGCTGGCGCATGGGACGGACGCGGCACGGCCGAGCCCGGCCCGCCCGAACGACTGAGCCCGGGCCGACGGCCGGACGGGATCGCCTAGCCTCAGCCGCGATGAAGGAGCAGTCCATCAGCACGGGCCCGAGCCGCCATGTCGAGCTGCAGGGTTGCTGCAATTTCCGTGACCTCGGTGGCTATCCCACCGCTGACGGGCATCGCACGCGATGGCGTCGCCTGTTCAGGGCCGATGGCCTCACCCAGCTGACCGAGGAAGATCTGGCCTCGCTGGCCGAGCTCGGAGTGCGCAACGTCATCGACCTTCGCACGGACATCGAAGTCGAGTCGCGGGGACGGTTCACATCCGAGGCCGAGGGGGTCGTGTACCACCATCTGCCGCTGACCGACACCCTTCCCGGGGCCGAGCAGGGGGCGGCGTGGGACGACACCGGGTTCGTCACGGGCCGGTACCTCTCGATGTTGCGAGACGGCACGAGCAGCGTCACCACCGCCGTCGCCCTGCTGTCCGACCCCGCCAGTCTTCCTGCCGTCTTCCACTGCAGTGTGGGCAAGGACCGGACGGGTGTCCTCGCCGCGGTGGTGCTGGGATTGCTGGGGGTGCCCGACGAGGTCATCGTCGAGGATTACGCCTTATCGGCGGCGGCCATGGCCCAGGTGCTCGAACGCCTCGAGCTGGAATTCCCCGACTCGCAAGAGATCGTCCAGCAGTACGCTCCGGCGATCCTCTCGGTCGAGCCTGCGTCGATGACCGGCTTTCTCGCCGGAGTGCGCCAGCACTACGGGTCGTTCGAGGGCCTGGCCACCGGGCTCGGCATCGAAGAACCGGTGCAGCGTCTGCGCGCCGCGCTCCTCGAGCCCGCCTGACCTCCCGGCGGACCAAGCCTCAAAAGAGGGCTAGGTCGACCCGGTGCATGACCTCTTCGTCGAGCTGCGCGGCCACCTCCAGCGCCACCATGTTCTCCCGCACCTGCTCGACGCGGCTGGCCCCGGTGATGACGGTCGAGACGTGCGGGTTCTTCGTGCACCACGCCAGTGACATCTGGGCCAGAGTGCACCCGAGATCGTCGGCCACGGCCTTCAGCGCCTTCACCTTGGCGTTGGACTTCTCGTCGGTGAGCATGTTGCGCAGCCATTCGTAGCCGGGCAGGGCGGCGCGGCTGTCGTCGGGCACGCCTTCGAGGTACTTCCCGGTGAGCAGGCCTGACGCCAGGGGGCTCCAGGTCGTGAGGCCGAGGCCGATGTCGTCGTACAGGCGGGCGAACTCGCGCTCGACCTTCTTGCGCCGCAGGATGTTGTACTCGGGCTGCTCCATCACCGGCTTGTGCAGGTGATGCCGTTCGGCGATGTCCCAGGCGGCGCGGATCTCGTCGGCCGACCACTCCGAGGTGCCCCAGTACAGGGCCTGCCCCGAGCTCACGATGTCGGACATGGCCCACACCGTCTCCTCCAGGGGGGTCTCGGGATCGGCCCGGTGGCAGAACAACAGGTCCACGAAGTCGAGCCCGAGTCGCTCGAGCGAGCCTTCAATGGCCTGCATGAGGTACTTCCGGTTGAGGGTGTTCGTCATGTTCACGCCGCCGTGGATCCCCCAGAAGATCTTCGTGGACACGACATAGCTGTGACGAGGCCAGCCCAGCTCGGCGAAGGCCTCGCCCATGATCTTCTCGGACTGGCCACCCGCATAGGCCTCGGCGTTGTCGAAGAAGTTGACCCCGGCCTCGTGCGCGGCGGCGATGCAATCGACCGCCAGCTTCCCCGCCAGCTGGGGACCGAAGGTCACCCAGGAGCCGAACGACAGTGCACTGACCTTGAGCCCGCTGTGACCGAGCCGTCGGTATTCCATGTCCATGGTGGTGGGTCCCCCTCCCTCGGTCGGCCTGCCCTGTTGGATGTGGGCCGGCCGGGCTCAGCCAACGGGCCGAGCCTGCCGGGCTGAGCCTACGGGCGGTGTCGCTCGCTGGCCCATCGGTCGACGGGTCGTCACGGTGCTGCCGCGGCCCGTGGTCCCCCGGAGCAACGCGGGGAAGAATTGGGCTGGTCGTTTCCCTGTTGTCACGGGGTTGTCGCCTTCCGTTCAGGGGGTATGCCTACCTTGCGCAAACGACGGCGGACGCCGGCTGCTTCTCGGGGGGGAAGCAGCCGGTCAATACGAATACCGGGCTCGGCGCGGACGCCTCCTCGGCGGCCGGACTCGGTGAAAGGGCGGAGATGAAGCACGGTCGGTTCCTGCTACGCGCGGCCGCAGTGGCGTCCGCATCGGCTGCGGTGTTGGGCACGACGCTGACCTCGACACTGGTCGTGGCCCCGGCGGCATCCACGCTGCCGCCGATCCGCCACGTCTTCGTGCTCATGCTCGAGAACGAGAGTTCGTCCTCGACATTCGAGGACCCGGGCGCCGATCCCTATCTGGCCACCCAGCTGCGCAGCCTGGGTGCGTATCT
>DATGGF010000213.1:0-3709 GCA_035308625.1 Acidimicrobiales bacterium
CCTCGGCGTGACGAGCGCCTTGCCCGGGCCGGGATCCACCCAGATGTCGATGCTCATCGGCCGGCGCCGCGCCGGCTGGCCCGGGCTCGTCGTCGGCGGGGTGTGTTTCATCGCGCCGGCGTTCTGCATCGTGTTGGGCCTCGCCTGGCTCTACGCGCATCACGGGCGGGGCACCGTGGCCACCGGGATCCTCTTCGGGGTGAAGCCGGTCGTGATCGCCGTGGTGGCCCAAGCCCTGTGGGGGCTGTCGAAGGTGGCGGTGCCCGACGTACCGGCCGGAGTGCTGGCGGCCGGGTCGCTCGGGGCCTACTTCGCCGGCGTCGACGTCCTCGTGATCCTGGCCGCAGCCGGCCTGCTGCTCACGTTGGTGCGCAACATCCCCCGGCGCGGGGCGCCGAGCGGTGCGCTCGGCCTCACCCCGCTACCGCTCGGTCCCCTGGCCCTGTCAGCCACGCACATCGGACGGGTGCGGTCAGGACAGGTGTTCCTGGAATTCCTCAAGCTGGGCGCCGTGGTGTTCGGCAGTGGCTACGTGCTGCTCGCCTTCTTGCACCGCGACCTGGTGACCGGGCTCGGTTGGCTGGGCAACACGCGGCTGCTCGACGCGGTGGCCGTGGGTCAGCTCACCCCGGGACCGGTGTTCACCACGGCCACGTTCATCGGCTATCTCGTCGCCGGCGTTCCCGGCGCGGTGCTCGCCACCGTGGGCATCTTCCTGCCGTCGTTCTTCATGGTGGCCGCCGCCGCACCGCTCATCGGCCGGCTGCGCCGCTCGAGCTGGACGGCGGGCGTGCTCGACGGGGTCAACGCGGCTGCCATCGGCCTCATGGCCGGTGTCGGTGTCGACCTGGCCCGGACCGCCTTCACCGGGCCGGTGGCGGTGATCCTCGCCGTAGCCGCGGCGGTGGCGCTCCTGCGCTACCGGGTCAACTCGGCGTGGGTCGTACTCGCCGGCGCGGCCGCCGGCGTGCTCCACGCCCTGGCTTGAGCCCGGCGCGCTGCCCCTGCGTCTAAGGAATCCGCCGAGCCGGGTGGGAACGGCCCTCGGGGTCGAAGCGGAAGCCCACCCCCCGCACCGTCACCAGGAATTCCGGATCGGCCGGGTCGCGCTCGAGCTTCACCCGCAGGCGTCGTACATGGGTGTCGAGCGTGCGGGTGTCGGCCAGGTCGAGGCCGGTCCACAGCCGATCGATGAGCTCCTCGCGCGTGCGCACCTGTCCGGGCGGCGAGAGCAACAGGGCAAGCAGGTCGAACTCCCGGCGCGACAGGTGCACGACGCGGCCGTCGCGCGTCACCTCGCGGCGGCCGAAGTCGACGGTGACCGGGCCGGCCACCACAACGTCGACCACAGCTGCCTGCTCGGATCGGTCCCAGCGGATGTCGGGCAGATCGGGTGGCGACACCCGGCGCAGCACGGCCTGGATGCGGGCCACCAACTCGCGCAGGCGGTACGGCTTAGTCACGTAGTCGGCGGCGCCGAGCTCGAGCCCGAGGACCACGTCCACCTCGGCGTCGAGGGCCGTCACCATGATCACGGGGACCGGCGCCATCTGACGCATGCGTCGGCACACCTCGGTTCCGGCCATGCC
This sequence comes from Acidimicrobiales bacterium, assembly GCA_035308625.1. Lineage (GTDB taxonomy): Bacteria > Actinomycetota > Acidimicrobiia > Acidimicrobiales > UBA8190 > DATGGF01. Next base: position 1,590 of record DATGGF010000213.1, read on the forward strand.
CGGCAGCATCAGGTCGAGCAGCACGAGGTCCGGGGGGCGCTCGGCGAAGCGGCGGAGGGCGTCGAGCCCGTCAGCGGCCAGCTCGACCTCGAAGCCCTCCTTGCCCAGTCCGGCCTGCAGCGCCTCGCGGTAGGACTCCTCGTCCTCCACCACCAGGATGCGGGTGGGGTGCTCGGGGTCGCGCAAGGGGGAGGACGCAGCCACGGTCACGGCCGCTTGTCCGGCGACCGGGTCTCAATGGGGACACACGCGCGCATCACGGTCCTCTTAGCTACAGACGTGAGGTGAACAGCACGCGAACACGTGGCGACGCCACGGTGATCGTTCGATGAACTCCCCGCTTTCAGGATCAACGATCGCCCACTGCTCAACCACCAGACGTCGTGCCGTCGTGGCGGGCCCGGTGTGCTGCCGCCTTGGCCGCGCCCCAGGCGATCGACAACGGGCCGAGCTCGGGGTCGAGCACCGCCAGGGAGCCCGGGACGATGCCGTAGTCGTCGTCGGGGAAGCGGTCGGTGGCGAAGCGATCACGCTCGATGGGCGGCACGCCGGCCTCGGCCAACACGGCCGTGGGCACCGACACCGTCGAGCGCACCACGGCCAGCGGCGTGGTGCGCATGGCGTCGACGTCAGAGCGGGCCAGCTCCCGCAGGGCCGCACCGACGTCCGCAGCAGCCTGGCGGCCACGCCGGGCCGCCTGGTCCAGCACTCCCTGGCGGCCGCCGGCCGACGCCGGCAGCGCGCCGCCGGCCGCCTCGTAGGCATCGAGGACGCCGGCCACGCACCGGGTCACCCAACCGGGAAGAGCGGACTCCACCTGGTCGGCCAGGGCTCGGCCCAGTTCGGCGAGTTGTTCGTCGGGTCGATCCCCGGTCAACTCTCCACGACGTCGCCCAGAAGGTCGACGCGGATGCCCTGCGCGCGCAACCAGTCCAGGGCTTCCTCCACATTGGGCGGCTCGCCGGCCAGCTCGCAGACGATCCATCCTTCGTGCTCGTCGACGTTGGCCCGGCGGATGTTGGGTTCCACGTCGTGCTCCCGCACAAGACGGGCCATGAACGGCTGGCGCACCAGGTCCTCGGGGAAAGTCAGCTTCACCCGGACGTCGATCATGCGTCGCCTCCGCTTCGAGGGTTCAAGTTGCCCGACCGGAAGCCTTCGAGGTCGAGCGTCACGTATCGGTATCCGGCGCCCCGCACGGCCGCCACCACCTCGGCCCGGCGCTCCACCGCGCCTTCGAGCTCGGCGTCGTCGAGCTCGACACGGGCCAGCTCCCCGTAGTGGCGCACTCGCAACTGGCGGAGGCCCAGGGCGCGCAACGCGGACTCGGCGGCGGCCACGGCGGACAGCACCGACATGGTGACCGGCGTGCCGTGCGGCAGCCGCGAGGCCAGACACGCGGCCGCCGGCTTGTCCCACGTGCGCAGGCCCAGTCGCCGCGACAGTCGCCGAACGTCGTCCTTCGACAAGCCTGCCTCGACCAGCGGGAAGCGGGCGCCGCGTTCGGCCGCCACGCGTTGTCCGGGGCGATGGTCGACCAGGTCGTCGGTGTTGACCCCGAGCACCACCGTGGCCGACGAAGCGCGGGCCATGGGCACCAGCGCGTCGAGCAGCGCCCCTTTGCAGTGGGCACAACGCTCCGCGTCGTTGCGCACGTAAGCGGGATCATCGAGCTCGGTCGTGGCCACCTCGTGCAGGCGCAGGCCCCACTCGGCCGCCAGCGCCCGGCAGTCGGTCAGTTCGTCCGGAGCGAGCGACGGCGACACCGCGGTGGCGCACAACACGCGTTCAGGGCCGAGCACCTCGGTGGCGGTGAAGGCCAAAAAGGCGGAATCGGCGCCCCCGCTGAAGGCGACGACCACCGGTCCGAGCTCCTCGAGCACGGCACGCAGGCCGTCGAGTTCGTCGGTGTCCGCCACGGCGGAGGCAGCCCTCACTACGCGCCCAGCACCGCGGCCAGCACCGACTCGGGCTCGCCCACCATGCCCGTCCAGAACGGCCCGAACTCGGCGTAGTCCGCCGAGGCCTCGTCGAAGCGCATGCGATACACGCACTCCTTCAGATCGTCGGGGTGCACGCCGAACAACGTCACCCCCCACTCGAAGTCGTCGAGACCGGTG
>DATGGF010000214.1:0-15135 GCA_035308625.1 Acidimicrobiales bacterium
GACCGCGCCGTTCATGCTGAGCGGGTCAGCGACCATCACTGCCCCGGTAGGCGTCTATTGCACGGCTTACGTGTCCGAACGGTTGAGCGATCCACCGTCGGTGCTGTTGAACCTGCCCGTCATCGCTGGGGTCAAGCAGAAGGGCGTCTAGTCGGCGCATCTCCCCGCTGATAATCGGCGATCCCGGTCGGGTCGAAGCTCGCAGCGGCCCGACCGGGAAGTGCCGTGATGCGCTATATGGCCCCTTGGCGACCCGGCCTATAACGACAGTCAGGGGCGATCCCGGTCAGGTGTGGCCTGGAACCACTCCCTGAGCACCCGAGCATCACCGGCACTCTCGATCGGCTTTTCGCGCTGGTCGAGCTCGGGTCTGTCGATGCCGGACGGGACAAAGCAAGAACGACACTCGCGATCGATCCGGGTCAAGCTGGTGTGGCTCTGCTTGGACTCTCCTGTTGTGTCGCCATTGACATTCAGTCTCTGGCGGCAGATACTCGCAACCACGCAGAGTGAGCTGATTGTGCCTGGCTATTCGGTCGCGACAGCTTTGAAGGGGAACTGCCCCTTGGCGGAGGTAGAGGTGATGGCGGGGATGTCCCTCCCGAAACACATCGTCCGAAGGTTGGGTTTCTGAGAAACCTGATTTGCCGGTTTGCGCGATTTGCGGTCACCCCCAGGCTTCATCCCCCAGGGGTTTGGATGAGAGGAGCACTCATGGTTCGGCGTCTGATGCTGCTGGTTACCTTCGCCACGACGATGTCATTGTCGGGGCTTTTGGCTGGATCTCCCGCCGGAGCCGTCACCACCCCCAAAGTGACGGGAACCGGAACCGTGGCGCTATTTGGCGGTTCCATCAATTTCAACATCGGGGTGGTGCAGAACAAGACAGGTGTGCAGGGAGGGGCTCTTCTCTCGGTGGTAGGTGGTGCTGCCCAAGAGCAGCTCACCGCGTCGTGTCTGCATGTAAGCGGCGCTCTCGCAACAATCCGGGCAACCGTTGTTAGCAGCACCAATGGGAATGTGGGTTCACAGCTCATTGTCTTTGTCGTAAATGGCTCAGCGAAGTCTGCACCACGAGGTGCCATCGCTACCGTCGGGACGGACCCGTACGATGCGGCGTACGGTGGGGGCTGCAATTTCGGCCCACTTCCGCTGGACCAAAACAGATTCGCGCCAGTGACTTCGGGCAGCTTCTTCGTCACCGGATAGCCGTCAACTGCCGCCGGAGCCAGGCACATAGAACTCGGGTCGTATCGACCGGCGAAATAGGGGCTTTCCCGTGTGGGACGGCTTGCTGCTCATCAGACTGACTATCCCAGGTGCTGATCGTGTTCTTCGCCAGTCTGACCCTTCGGAGTCAACGCCACGGACGACGGGTCGGGCCCGTGTCGTCATCCAGCCTGTCTACCGATCACGACACTGCCATCAGAGCCCACCGCCACGCAGAAAGCCGCGGAAGAGCAAGATACCGATTTCAGGCCGAGGCTCGGGTGTCCGTTGCTGCTCGTCGCTGCCTGCCCTCTAGCACCCGCGAGGTTGGCATCGATCTGTACCGGTGCGGACCACGAGGTGCCGTTCCAAACGATCGCCTCACCATCGGAGACCACGGCAACGCAGGCGGTTGCCGACGAGCAAGACACCCAGTTGATAAATCCTGGCATGGGGCCGTTGTCTAGGGTGCTGATCTGGACCGGTGCGGACCACGAGGTACCGTTCCAGCGAAGCCAGTGGTTGCCATCGAGTGCCATGCAGAAGCTGGCCGAGGGACACGAGACGGCGCCCAAGTTGTTGCTTCCGTCGATATCAACTGGAGCGGAGAGCGAGCTTCCGTTCCAAGCGATCGCGTTGCCAAGTTGGTTCACCGCCACGCAGAAGCTAGTTGAGGGACACGAGACGGCGTGCGCTCCCCCGGAGATCGAGCCAGGGACAAGCTGGTGATCGATGGACCACGAGGTACCGTCCCAGACGCGTATGTCGCCGTCCTCGTCCCCGGCGACACAGAAATTCGCCGTGGCGCATGACAGATTCGTGATGCCGTCGCTGGGGCTTGGCCAACGAATCTGCGAACTGGCCGACCACGAATTGCCATTCCAGACGAGCGCCCCCCCATCAGGCGCGCCCGCCATGCAGAAGCTGGCCGAGGGACACGAGACGTGGTTGAAGCCGCTGGAATCCTGGGCGAATAGTTGAGGTGCGGAGGCGGACCACGAGGTCCCGTTCCAGACGTAGGCACTGCTCACAACACCGGGCCCCGTTGAACCCACCGCCACGCAGAAGATTGCCGACGAACACGACACGTCGCCTAAGCCATTCTGGTTCGTGTCGATCTGGTCGGGGGCGGACCATTGCATTCGGGCTACCACGGTGGTGGTTGAAGTTGGCAAGCCTTGCGCCCGCGAGGAACTACTGCTTGTACAAGCGGCCGCCCAGACGATGAGGACTGCCATCGCGGCGACCACGGCGCCACGTACTTGCGCTGAGTCTTGGGTGCTTCTAGCCCCCCGCGCTCCCAACATCGTGATCGAAACGGTAGCGCAGCCTATGGAAGCCAAGTGGAGGGTTCGGTGCTTCGTCCCTTCGTCCCAAACGACGCCTTGAATAGCCTCGGCCTGCCTGTGTGCGCATGGGCGGCCCCGCTCGCAATGTGCCGTTCCTTCGCACCCAGGTCCGAGGGCTACCCGAGCCATAACGACGGCCCGGAGCGATCCCGGGCGGCTGGGCCTCGTGGGAGTCCCAGGCACGCCGCACAATCCCGGCAATATGGCCTGGTTCGCTCCGGCTCCACGCCGCCTGTCCGACTAAGCGTTTCCGAGCGACCTCGATGAAACCGATAATCCCTCGGAATCGCGAAACCGTCCTCCGTGGCTATCGGTTGAGCCGGCCCAAGGCTTCAGCGGCTCGGCGCTCGACAACGGCGTAGCCGTTGTCGACAGCGAGGGTCTGCGATTTGACGAGAAGTTCGCTCGCCCTGTCGACGTCTCCGGGAGCATCGCGCTGAACGAGCATCTGTCCCCAGAAGAGGTCGGTTCTCGCACCAAAGAACTTGGCCTCCATCCGTTCAGACATTTCGGCAGAGCGGCGGAAGTAAGCATCGGCGTCGTCGAAACGGTCGAGCGCAGTCGCAAGACCACCGAGATAATGAGCGATCGGACCCTCTGCCGTTGCGCCCGTAGTGGAACACTGATCCGCCCATGGAATAAGCCGATCAAACAGAGGGCCCGCGTATTTGACATCCCGGACCGCAATCGCTGCTTCGGCGTAGCAGACCATCCCAATGAGCCAAGTGGCATCAACGGGCAGTTGGAAGTCGACGGCTGCGAACTCTTCCAGCAAGAGAGCCGCCTCTTTCGTCCGGTCTGCTTCTGCGTGGGCAAGTGCCAGAACAGCTGTAAATGCCCGAGAAATTTCTGGCGCCTCGAGAATCATCTCCTCGATGACCGGCACGAGTTCATCCATGGTCCCACGCTGGAAGTTCACTGAGACAAGCTGTGCGCTGAAGATCACTCCCGCGTCAGGCTCGTTACCCTCTGTGCCGATCTCCAGCGCCTCCGTTGCAAGCTGCTCGGCTCTGTCAGTATCCCCTGCCACCAGCGCACGCACAGCAACGTCGAAGGTATACGCCCAATTCACCATCGGTTGGTCGAGCTGCTCCGCGGAAGTCCTTTGAATCTCCAGGGAGCGATTCATCTCCTCAAGGTCGCAGCCTCGGTGGGCGGCGAGGACGCGCCAGTGAGCCGCGAAGAACAGAAGAAAGGGGTCGCCGATGCGCTGAGCACGCACTACCGCGTCCGAGGTCCGCTCCATCGAGTCCTCGTGCAGCGCAGGCACCATAAGGGGGAGGGCAACATGATTTGATACCCGCACGATCCTGGCGTCGTCGCCCGAGGCTTGAGCGATGGCCAACGCCTCCCCCGCCAAGTCCTGTCTTCGCTCAAGTGGACTCCCGAATGTGAGCTCCGAACACAGCGTGGCCCGCACAAGGGCTCGGTCGGGGTTGTCATCTGGGAGCTGGTCAATGGTCAGCTGCAAGACGTCGATCTTGTCGTCGTCTAGCACGCCAAGGCTGCTGAACCATCCGCGGTCGTTTGCCAAGGCAGCGGCCATGAGACGATCAGTGTCACCAAGACCAGCGGCATAACGAGCGGCGTCGAGCAGTGTGTCGCGAAAGACCGGGTCGCCTGTCTGACGCTGAGCGGTCCCTAGCCCGATTGCCAGATCGAGCGCGAGGAGCGGATCCGGATCACCGGCCTGGGAATAATGATCCAGCGCCTGGGAGTAGTAACGAAGGGCATCGGCAGGAGCGAGGGCAGCGAGAGCGGCATCCCCAGCCTGGCGCGAGTAGCCAATGGCTTTGGTCAGGTCTATAGGTTGAGCGGCATTGGTCCAGTGACGCGCCAGCTCTCCGACCCTCGCACCCGGATGACCTCCGCAGAGGTCCTCGAGGGCGTCAGCAATCTGGCGATGTGCCCTGGCTCGGCGGGTGGGACCCAGATCATCGTAGAGGGTGTGGCGGACCAGGGAGTGAGCGAAGCTGTATTGACCTGGCGTATCTGAGTCTTCGCGGACGAGCGCTACAGTCTTGGCTGCATCGAGGATGTCGACCAACTCGTCTTCGGTGGAGTCGGCAGCTTTCACCAATAGGGCGAGGTCAAAGTCGCGTCCGATCACGGAGGCCAGTGACAAGACTCGCTCGGCCGTCTCCCCGAGCCGTCCGATGCGACTGCCGATGACTTCACGCACACTGTCGGGCAAAGCGATTTGCTCCGGGGTGGTGTCGGTCGTCCAGCGGCCGCTGGCATCCTGGTAGATGGCCCCTGTCTCGGACAGATGGCGAAGGACCTCGTAGACGAAGAAGGGATTACCGTCGGTCTCGCGATAGACAGCGTGAGCCAGGTCTACTCCGGCAGCGTCCAGGGTCTGCCCGGCAGCCGCCTCAAGAAAGGCCACTACGCCAGAATCGTCCAGCCCGGCCAGTTCGATGCGCGCCACAGCGCTCTGTCGGCGCAGTGCGCCCAACGTGTCGAAAAGCGGATGCGATCGCGAAAGTTCGTTGTCGCGATACGTTCCAAGTACCAGCACCCGCATGGCTTGTGCGCTCGCGGCAAGGTGGCGGAGCAATGCCAGACTCCCTGGATCTGCCCACTGCAGGTCGTCCAGTACAAGTACGACGGGTCGATCTTCCGACATTGAAACCAGCAAACCCACCACTGAAGCGAAGAGGAGATAACGCTCTGTGTCTGGGTCGGTTGCCTTGGAGACCGGTAGGTTGGGGACCCTGCTAGCGAGGGCGGGGACCAGCCGGGAGAGCTCCGATCCGTGGGTATCGACATGGGCAACGAGCAGCTCCTCAGGAGCATGGGTGACGTAGTGCCCCAAGGCTTCGGAGAAGAGTCGGTAGGGGGTAGCAAGGTCCTCTTCGCAATGGCCGAACAGAACCAAGGCTCCGGTGTCGAAGGCGCTCCGGGCAGCTTCGGCCACAAGGGTCGTCTTGCCCATGCCGGCCTCACCCGAGATCAGCAACACCTGTCTCCCGTCGCCCTCGGCCACGCGCTTCAGTGCCGCGTTTATCACCTCCATCTCGCTCTCACGTCCGACGACCCCGGCCGTGGGACGCCGCTCCAGACGACTCTGCAGCGGTGCGACTGTCGATGATCTGGTTCCGGTGAGGGGTTCCCAAAGAAGCTCGACGGTCTCGACCGGGTCAGCCAGTCCCTTTAAGGCCAGTTCCCCGAGCGACCGGTATGCGTGACGGCTGCGCCGACCAGCCATCAATTTCACGATGTTGGCAGCCAGAACCTGTCCACTCGCGCAGTTCGCGCACAGTCGAGCGGCTTCGACGACCGGATCTCCGAAGAAATCGTCATTCTCCTTGTTGACCTCTCCCGCGCTAAGACCGACGCGCAGACCCACGGGATGCTCGTGGCAACGGTTGAACTGTTCCACCCCTTGTTGCATGGACACCGCGCAGGAGAGGGCACCTGCAGCGGAGGAGAAGACCACCATCAGCCCGTCACCAAGGTTCTTCACCTCGCTGCCACCAGCTTCTGCGATCGCCTGGCGAAGTACGGAGAAGTGGGCACGACGAATGTCGTCCGCCTCTTCGGCCGAGACGCCTTGAGACAGCTCGGTCGACCCGACGATGTCGGTGAACAGGATGGTCACGTTCTCCGTGCTCACGTATCACCCAATCGCAGAGCAACCATAGAGGTGCCTGTAGACCAAGTGGGAGAAGTGAAGAGAGATCCGGGTGCCGTCATATCGTCGAACATTGAATAGGCGAAGGCATCATGGGTGATCAGAAGTCGGTGAGCGCCGAGACATCGCGCTGCAACTGCTTGTACTCGGGCGAATTCGTGATTGGAAGCAACGACTTGAACTTGAGCACCTTGCCCCGGACCTTGACCTTGCCACGCACGAAGGCGGCAGTTGCGCTTAGTTCGGACTTCTGGATCCTCATTGCATCGTCGTATGACATAGTCAATGTGATCTCGGCGTCTTCGAGTTGCCCGAGCTGGCTGTCGACGATCTTCCCCTCTTCGACCACCCAGTAGTACTCGATGTCCCCCTCAGGGCCGTTCGTCACCACGTACTGCAATCGACCCGACGCTCCGGGACGCTCGGGCTGATCCTTTGCCATCCTGCGCTGCTCGTCGAGCCACTCCTGACTCAGCCATTTGAGCATGCAACCCCCCACCGTCGAGTTGATTCGGGTGTGTCCCTATGACCTGGTGAGGACGGCGCTGCGAATGCACCAATTGATTCGCTTCGTGCCACCTAACCCCCGATCCCCGCTGTGGCCGAGAAGCATACGCCATGTCAGATTAGGTGAGCCAGAGGAACTGCATGAGGTTGCCACTTCCCAATCAGGCGGTGATGCGATTCTTTTCGTCTCACCTTTACGGCTTGCTCCTTCCGAGCGAGCGCCAAGGCCTCCTCGCTGAGGCCCATCGTGTCGCCTCCGAGATTGTGTTAGTAGACGCAAGCCGTCCAAAGGGCGTGAGAGCCGAAGAGTGGCAGGAACGCACCCTGCCGGACGGCGAGTCCTTCAAGGTGTTCCGCCGCCACTTCGACCCAGAAGTTCTGGCCGGAGAAGTGGGAGGTGACGTGCTCTTCGGTGGGCAGTTCTACGTCCTGGTCAGTGTCGAGCTGAGCGAATACAGCTCACCGGCATAGGTGGTCGAAGACGGGGCTGAAGCTGTCGATATCTCGGACGGTGTAGTAACTGATGTTCCACCGCTCACGACAGACGGCCAGGTGCTCGGCGATCTGTTCATGCGTCCCGATGCAGAGAACGGCGTGGCCAGGATGTCCTCGACTGTCATCCCAGTCCGGGCGGCGATCTCCGTGGCAGTAGCACGCCGGTCGTTCGTGACGAGCACGGATCGGACGAGGGCGTGAAGCTCGAGACGGGGCCACCGTTCGGCTGCGTGACCCCGGATCCAGGCCACAGTGTCATCGAGTCGAGTGGCCTCCCAGCGGACCTCATGGTGCTAGCCGTCGGCGAGGGTGCGACCGAACATCGTGGGGGCGACGATGTCCGCGTGGCGAGCGGCGTGGGCCAGTGCCGCTTTGCCATTCACTGCCACCAGGATGAGAACATGCTCCTGGCGCGGCGTGATGGTCGTCGCACCTTCGAGTTGGTAGTGGAAACCGTCCTTCCACACTGGCTCTCCGTCGAGAAGCTGCCTCAGAACTTCTACTGATTCGGCTAGCCGCTTCTTGCGAACGGCCAGCGGGGTCAAAGCGTTGTCCAATGGCCTCGTGCTCGGTGAACGAATGGCCAGCGCCTATCCCAGCCGCCAGACGCCCCCCGCAGAGATTGTCAAGGGTGGCCAGCTCATGGGCAAGCACCACAGGGTGTCGTAGGTCGTTGTTGAGCACCAGCGGACACAGCCGGACCCGATCCGTGGAGCGAGCCATGGCGGCGAGAGACGTGAGGATGCCGGGCTGCGCACCCAGGTGGTCGCCCATCTGGACGACATCGAAGCCCCGAGCCTCCGCCATCTGGGCAGATCGGACGACATCGGCCGGGTCCGCGCTCGTGGCCTGGAAGGCGAAGCGGAACGGCCTCACGGACAGACGATATCCACCTGCCTGGAGCATCCGGAAATGCGCGGCCGTATATCCACCTGGACCGGGCTGTATATGCCGATGCTGTAACCCAGGTTTGGCTGCCCACCCGTCGGCAAACGTCTTCAGTGAGCGATCCAGTACGGGCCTCGGGAGTCTGCTCTTGCCCGAGAGCCAGGCACTTTCAAACGCCTCCCCGCAATACCGCGCACCTAGACCAGGTTGTCACTGCGATTTCAGTCGCTACTGCTGGACAAGGTCCACAAGCGGCATGATCGTGGGCGGCTGGGCCAGCTCGATGCCCAGCTCCTCCATGACCGGCCCCAGGTAGGTCAAGAACTCATCGAACGCCTCTTGGCTCTCCCAAACATCGAAAACCTGAAGCTGGCCATCTTCACCGAAGCACGAGTGGAGCTTCATGGCGCTTTCAGGTGCCCCCGCCTCACGGAGACGGTCGCGGCCCTGGGTGTGGAGGTCAACGGTCATGTTCTTGGTCACGATGTAGATGGCGATCACGAGAAATGAACTCCTTGTTGGCTGGCTACTCACCACCATCTCGGCGGTGGGGGTTCGGTTGGATCACTGTAGGCCCAAGGTTCCCCACACGGTCAGTGCCGGTTCAGTGCGCCCAGGCCGGGTTGGCGCCCGACCGGGGACGTCGGCCAGAAGTGATCCTGAGCGGCCTCACCCCGTTGCACTGCGCGCCAAGCGAATGGCGATCCGGCATACTTTTCGCTCGTGGTGGGGGGTCAGCAGACCAGGTACGTCCCCGTCGGGGACTCCGATGTCGCCTATCAGGTAGTCGGCGACGGCCCCGTCGACCTGCTTTGGGCATACAACCTTGGGACTCAGGTCGACCTCGTCTGGGATGTGCCTTTCCTTGCCAAATCTCTCCACCAGTTCTCGGCGGCAACACGCTTCATCCTTCTTGATCGTCGGGGCTCTGGGGCATCTGGCCGTTTGCCAGTCAATGGCATTCCGACGTGGGAGGCACTGACCGAGGACATCACCGCTGTACTCGATGCGGCAGGCTCCAGACGGACGGCCATCCTGGCCATGTTGGAGACTGGGCCAATCGCCATTCTGTTCGCCGCCATGCACCCCGAGCGAGTTAGCAGCCTGATACTTCTCACAACGACGGCCAGGTACTCGTCGGCCCCCGACTACCCCATTGGAGTGTCGCCAAATGCCATTGAGGACCTTATGGAGTTGCTCATCCAGACTTGGGGGACCGAAGACCTCACGCAACTTGCAATCCCTAGTCGCCCGGAAGCTCATAAGCAGATGGCGATGGTTCAACGGGCTTCAGCTACCCCGCGCGAGGCAGTCTCACAGTTTCGCTACTTCACGTCGATGGTGGATGTCCGCAATGTGCTTCCATTGATCAGCGTTCCAACCCTCGTCATCCACGCTAAAGACAACCCCTTCATGCCGATGAGTCATGGCCGCTACTTGGCCGAGCACATAGCCGGAGCAACCTTCCAGGAAGCCGAGACTCCCGACTTGGCCGTCTATGAGGATGTAGTGGCCGAAGTCCTGGAGTTCGTGACCGGACAGCGCCCAGCGAGTGATACAGATCGCATCCTCACGACCGTCCTCTTTAGCGACATTGTCGGATCAACAGAGCGGGCCGCCGAGCTTGGCGACAGGGCATGGCGAGCATTACTCGACGCCCACGATCAAGCCGTACGGATACAGCTCGGACGCTTTCGTGGCAGGGAGATCAAGACGACGGGTGACGGCTTTGTCGTCTCTTTCGACGGTCCGGCCCGGGCCGTTCGGTGCGCCACTGCTCTCGTCGAATCCACTAGATCCCTGGGCATCGACATCCGCACTGGAATCCATACGGGCGAGTGCGAGGTACGAGGGGATGACCTCGGTGGCCTCGCTGTTCATATCGCGGCCAGAGTGGGAAGCCTCGCCGCTCCCGGGCAGGTCATGGTGTCATCCACGGTCAAAGACCTTGTCGTCGGTTCTGGGATCGGCTTCAACGACCGAGGCGAGCATGTGCTGAAAGGGGTCCCGGGGACCTGGCGGCTCTTTACCGTGGTCGGCTGACCAAGCGGCAAGTGCCGATCCCGGACGCCGCGCGCGTCGGCGAGCCGCCCGCAATCGGCTGCCCTGGGCGATACCGATGGGCTCAGGCTCCAGGGGGCCGGTATGTGGTCTTCTTGGCAGCCGCAGCGTCAACTTCGGCCGGTGATAGGAGCACAACTGTGCGAACCGTGGCCCCGCCCCCGGCACTTACGGCCAATGCGGCTGCCGCGACGGAGACGTTGTCGGGGTAGTCGGCGACCACATAGACATCAGTCTCACCGAAGGCGAAATAGAACGAGTCGATCTTGCCTCCCAGCCCTTCGATCGCCTCCGTGGCGGCGGCCACCCGAGCCGAACCGCCTTCGGCCTTGAGACCCTTGATTCCGTCGAGGGTGTATTTCACTTCAAGCAGGTACTTCGCCATGAGGTCTCTCCTGGATTGACCGTTGAGTGGCCACCCACAATATTCGGAGGCGATCCCACGCGCTTGCGTCCTACCACCGAGCGGAAAGTGCCGTACTCGCTCCCTCTGGCCTGAGGCGACCCGACCAGGATCGCTCTGAGCCGGGTGTTATCGAGCACTGCGGTGGCCGTAGCCGCCATGATGGCGGCCATGGAGGAAGTCCAGGTGGTCGTCGCCAATCGCGACCGCGCGACCTTACGGGTCGGCGACGTATTCCTCAAGATCGACGCTGACCAAGCCCGTACGGATGTCGAAGTCGAGGCGATCGCTATGGCACCGGTTCCGACCCCGGCGATCCTGTGGAGGAGACCGCCCGTGCTCGCACTTGCCGCCCTTCCGGGCCAGGCACTCGGCCGGCTGGCGGAGCCGTCGCCCGCGTCGCCCGCTGCGTGGGTCGCGGCGGGTGCTGAACTACGCAAGCTGCACGACGCGCCGTTGCCACCATGGCCCGGCCGCAGTCGCGACGAACTGGCGGCCCGACTCTCCCACGAGTGCGAATGGCTCGTCGCCAACCAGGTCCTGGCCTCCGATGTGGTCACGTACAACCGCAAGCTCGCCGAGACCGCGCTCCGTTCGTGGACACCTGCGTTCATACACGGCGACCTCCAGATCACCCATGTCTTCGTCGACGGTGACGTGATCACTGGGATCATCGACTGGTCTGAAGCATCGCAAGGGGACCCGATGTACGACCTGGCCACCCTCACACTGGCGCACGAGGAACGTCTCGGTGATCTCCTCGCTGGCTACGGCGGGGAGGTGGATCTCGACCTGATCAAGGCATGGTGGTCGTTTCGCAGCCTGATCGCGATTAGGTGGTTGGCCGAGAACGGCTATGGCTCGCCGGAGACGTTCCCCGAGGTCGCCCTGCTGCGGTCGCGACGATAGGGCCGTCAGACCGTCTCCATCAGCCGGCCATCCGGTATGTGCCGTTACATCGACGGTCTGTCCCGAGGGACCCGCCCCATAACGACGCCCCGGAGGAATAGCGCTCGGTCACGTTGGCGAGCCTCCGGAGCACCCCGAGCAAACCCGGCAATACCGAGCGGTGTTGGGAGCCAATCGAAATATCTCAAAACGCCTCCGACCATTGCCTCCCTGCTCGGGGAGTGAATCACACTGCGACACATCGACTTCATCATTTGTGACCAGGACCGGCGGGTGTACGGTTCCGCTGGCGCTGTGGTTCTCCACTGTCTCGTCACGACGCTAACGATCCCAGGCAACAGGGAAGGCGTCGAGATGAGCAATGTTTCCCGTTTGAACGGTAGTGGGTTCCATCGCACCAGCGGGTGGCTATGGGCCCTGGGGACCGTCGCTCTCCTCGCTGCGTTCGTCGTCTGGCCCTCCGTGGCATCGGCGAAGGCCATCCCCCGATTCAACGCATCGGGGACCGTCACCTGCACTGGATCAGGACTCCATCCGAAGGTTCGGGTGGCGCACCTGGCGAACACTCCGCTGGGCACCGTCGTGATGCACATCCAAACCGTGTTGTCCTGCTCCGGCACGACGGGAAACACCGGCGTGACAGTAACGGGCGGGAAGCTCACGGTGGTCAGCCAGCCCTACACACCGGTTGGTTGTGCCAATCAGGAAACTGGTCCGATGTACGGCACCATCAAGTGGATTACCGCCGGTGGCACGGTCCAGCCGACGTTCGTCATATGGTCGGCTCCCACAGAGGCGTCGTTGACGACGCAGCTGACATTCGATCTACCCGGTGCCGGCACGACCAAGGTAACGCTCGGCTCCTATCCTGGCGAGAGCATCGCCCTGCACGTCGACAGTGTCGCCCTTCCCAATGGGAACTGTTACAAGACCGTGGCCAAGGGATTCCCCATCACATCCACCCTGTCGATCGCACCGTCGGCGCCACCACCACCGGCGAATTACCTCTCCTCGATGGGCATAGACGCGTACGCAGGGCTCGGCCTGGGTCAGAGCTTTATGAAGAACCTCGTCGCCCAAACAACGCCGGCCCCGGTGGGAACAAAGAACACATGGGCCCATATCAGCGACGGGGTGTTCGACACATTCGCGATCAAGGCCGATGGCACGCTCTGGGGCTGGGGCAGCAACGACCTCGGGCAGCTCGGCACGGGCAAGCCCGTGCCCGGCGCAGGGGGTCTTGTGGGCCCTGAGCAATGCACCTGGGGATCAAAGTTCGCGTGCAGCAGCATTCCCATTCAGATCCAACTGCCAACTGCCGCCGCCGCTCTTCACCCCAACACCTGGGCGCACGTAAGTGCCGGGTACAACTACACCATGGCGATCAACACCGACGGCACTTTGTGGGGATGGGGCGGAAACGAGTTCGGACAACTCGGCACGGGCAGCCTCGTGGGTCCCGATTCTGAGACGTGTCCCGACGGCACGGGCCAGCTGATTGCGTGCAGCACGACCCCCTACCAGATCGGTACCGATACCTGGATGCAGATCAGTGCGAGCAACGGCAAGACTGGGCGGGGCACTTTCGGCATAAAGACCGGTGGGACGCTCTGGGGCTGGGGTGACAACAATCAAGTGGGGCAACTCGGAACTCCGTGCGGCGGGCTCCAGCAGTGCGCCACACCCACCCAGATCACGATGGATAACACCTGGACCCAGGTGAGCGCCGGGGGTGGCTGGGCCATGGCCATCCAGAGCGGCGGCAAGCTATGGGGTTGGGGTAGCGACAATAACGGGCAACTTGGTGACGGCGACACGAGTCACGTTCTCAAGACGACCCCTCAACAGATACCCGGCGACTGGGCGCAGGTGAGTGCCGGTCCGCTGGGCCACACCATGGCGATCGACGTAAACGGCGGATTATGGGCATGGGGCGACAACAGCCTTGGAGAACTCGGCGATGGCAGCGCCAACCTTGAAACTGCCATTCCCGAGCCCATCAAGATCCCAACACCGGTCCCGCCCAGCCCAGTGCACCCCGACACGTGGGCGCATGTGAGTGCCGGATACGAATACACAATTGCGATCAACACTGACGGCACCCTGTGGGGCTGGGGCGACGATGGCACCGATCATCACCGTCCACGTGCCCCCATGGAGATCTTCGTCGCTTCCGCCACGAGCCCCAACCCTGTCGACAGCCATTGGACTCAGGTCAGCGCGGGTCAATACGACTCGATCTTCCTGAACTCGATGATGGCCGGATGAGGCAGGGAATAGGGGCGGTCAGGGTTGCGCGGTTGGAGATCACGACCCTCGATGAGTTCCCAGAGGTCGTCCGAGCACTGTTGGCCTAGTTAGTTAGTTGGTTGACGGGTGTCCGGGTAGCCGAATGCGTTCGATCAGCTCGGCCTGACTGTGGACCCCAAACTTCTGGAAGATCAGCGCAAGGTGGTTCCGAACAGTACTGGGGCTGATGTAGAGCGCCTTGGCGATTGTCTGCACTCGTTGACCCTGAGCGATTCTGTTGAGAATCTCCCATTGTCGAGTCGTGAGGTCCTCCAACTCGGGAATGTCGGTAGGGGTGGGCATCGACGTGAAGGAGTCCAGTACTCCGGCAGCTCGAACCTCAGCACCGATCCTTCGCAGCCGCATCTCCAGCTCACTCACGCGATCGGGAGCGGCCGGGAGGTATGAGGCGCCCGTCCCAACCAGGGCGAAGACAATCGGCGGCTGGTCCAGCGGGGGCTGGGGACCGAGGAGCAGCGTGACCTCGACCGAGGCTCCATCTTCCGCCATCACCTCGACCTGCGTGAACATCCTCGGGACCAAGGGTTCGGCTAGCGCCGCTTGGTGAAGGGCGGTGGCTTGGTCTGCGCCGATCCAATCAACCACGGAACTTCCGACACAATCGCGAGGCAAACGACCAAGGAGTTCATACACGTCCGCACTGATGGCCGAGACCCGCCATCCTCGATCTGCAAACCCGACACAGACGGGTACCAAGTCCATCCATAGCCGGGATGGATTGCGGCCAAGCTGCCCAAGTTCGTCCTCACGTACGAACACGTTGACGCCAAATCGTTGGTCTCCTACTTCGACAAACCGCGTTGCGATCCGAACAGGAATCTGTTCTCCCCCCGAAGTGACGAGAGAACGACTCAACTCGACGCGCTCAAACCGTCCAGTCGCGAAATCCTCCTGATCACGAGCAACCAACTCCGCCGGACGCACAAAGTCATCGACCGATCGGCCGGCCACCTTCTCAAGCGTTCCACCAACAAGGTCAACAGCCGCCTGATTGACCAGGCGAAGAACTCCCCCCTCCGTCACGGATAGGCCGAAGTCGAGCCTGTTGGCGGCCACCGTCAACTCGGCCCAATCGGCCTGGCCGAGGAAGTCCTCCGGGTCGGTGCCTTCGTCTGCAGGAATGGTTGTTCCTATCAGTGGCGGGCGGAGCAGGCAGTGGAGGACATCGTAACGAGGCGTTCAGCCCTGGCGCTGAGATCAAGGGCGGGCTGTACGTGCCGGGTGAGGGCGGTGGCTGGGATGATTCCGGCCTTAGGCCAGACTCTTACCCGTGGTCGGCGTCCTCCTGTCTGTGACGTTCGCATGCGGTGTCGTCATAGCTATTGCCCATGTCGTGAACCAGCGATTCATCGCTCCGATCTACGACG
>DATGGF010000215.1:0-2642 GCA_035308625.1 Acidimicrobiales bacterium
GGTGACGGCCCGCGACCAACTCGGCCTGCTTTCGGCGTTGTGCCGGTGCTTCGCCGACCTGGGCGCCGACATCGAGTCCATGAGCGCCCGGACGGTCAAGGGCGTGGCCCACGACACCTTCATCGTCACGGGTGACCTCGACGAGGAAGTGGTCCTCGGTCAGATGGACGCCGTGCGGGCGCCGCTCTGATTACGCTGCGCCGAGGGACGCCGAATCGGGTCCAAGGGGGCAACAGGTCGTGTCGAAGGCACCGAACATCGTGCTCGTCATGTCGGACCAGCATCGGGCCGACATGCTCGGCTGCGCGGGCGATCCCAGTGTCATCACGCCCTCCCTCGACGATCTGGCCGCCGAGGGAGTCCGTTTCTCCCGGGTGTCGTGCCAGGGCCCACTGTGCATGCCGGCACGGGCATCGTTCATGACCGAGCGCTACGTGCGCGACCACGGCGTGTACACGAACTGGGCCGAGATCCCCTCCGACAGCCCGACCTACGTCCGCGCCCTGCTCGAATCCGGCTACCACACGGCGCTGCTGGGCAAGGCCCACCTGTACCGGGACGAGGACCTGCCGGCCAAACATCTCGACGAGCTGGCCGGCCGGCTCACTGCGCTGGGGTTCGCCGAGGTGTTCGAGACGGGCGACAAGTTCATCCCGAACGTCCCCACCCGGTACACCGACTACCTGGCGGGGAGGGGACTGCTCGACGCCTATCGCCAGCACATCGCGGCGCGGGCGTACCAGGGCGACAACGAGACGGGCCAGAACGCCACCAAGTCGGTGGCTATGTGGGATTCCACCCCCATGCCCATCCCCCTCGACGCCTATGTCGACAGTTGGCACGGGGAGTGTGCGGTGCGGTGGATCGAGCAGTACGACCGTCCGAGCCCGTTCTTCCTCTTCGTCGGCTTCCCCGGACCGCACGACCCCTGGGACGCGCCGCGCGAGGCGGTCGACCGGTACGCGGACGTCGACATCTCGATGCCGCTGTCCACCACCCGCCCGTCGACCGAGGGCACCGGCCGTTACGGCGACCTGCTGAACGCCTTCCTGTGGCTGTCCGACTCGGAGACGATGACGGCTGACGCCATCCGGGGGATGCGCCGGTCCTATGCCGCCGACATCACCGTGATCGACGACGCCGTGGGCCGCATCCGCGACGCGCTGGCGCGCACCGGAAGGCTGGACGACACCTGGATCATCTACACGAGCGACCACGGCGAGATGGGCGGCAACCATTCGATGCTGTCCAAGTGCGTGCTGTTCCAGCAGGCGGTGCAGGTGCCGCTCATCCTGCGCCCTCCGGGCGGTATCCCGGGCCGGGTCGTCGACACCCGGGTAGAGCACTTCGACGTGGCCACCACGGTGCGGGCCATCGCCGGAGCGCCGGACATTCCCGCCAGCGAGGGACAGTCCCTTGTGGGGACGGTGTCGGGGGCCGATCCTGGGTCACGGCCGGTGACGGTCAGCGAGAACTGGGGTTTCGCCTGCTTCCAGACCGACCGCTACAAGCTGGTGGTGGACGAGGACGCGCTGGTCGCCTGCCAACTCATCGACCTGGTCGAAGACCCGGCCGAGGACCACAACCTGCTACCCGACCCCGAGTGGGCCCCGGTGGCGGAGGAGCTCATGGAGACTCAGGTGCGGCCGTTCTTCGCCACGCCTCCGGCGCGTCCCCACGCGAGCATCTTCACCGGAGGAGCGCTGGGCTGACCGGCATTAGGTGAGCGGGGCCCCGGGTGGGGAGCGGCTGGATCAGGCCCGGCGGTAGGCCTGCACGGCCAACGGGACGAAGAACGCGGCGATGCCCGCCAGCCACACCACGCTCTGCCAGGCGTGCAGACCGAGCGGCCCGCCCAAGGCCAGCGATCGCATTTCGTCGATGACCACGGTGACAGGCTGGTTCTTGGCGAAGGCCTGGAGCCACCCGGGCATGGACCGCACGGGGGCGAACGCCGAGCTGATGAAGGTGAGGGGGAACAGCCACACCAAGCCGAAGGAACCCACGGCTTCTTCGTCCTTGATGGCCAGGCCGACGTAGGCGCTGATGGTGCAGATGATGACGCCGAAGGCCACGCCGAGCACCAGCATGAGCACGGCGGGGACGAACCCGTTGTGGAAGCGAAAGCCGACCCCGTAGCCCACGCCCAGGATGATGAGCACGGTCACGGCCAGGCGGAGCGTGTCGGCGAAGAGCCGGCCCAGCAGGACCGCGGAGCGGGCCATGGGCATGGCCCGGAAACGGTCGATGACCCCCTTGTTGAGCTGGCGGGCCAGCGAGATGGCCGTGCCGAAGGAGGCAAAAGCGGCCGACTGGGCGATGGCGCCTGGCACCAGGTATTCGACATACCCGCCGGGCACGTTCACGCCGATGGCTCCGCCGAAGACATAGCGGAACAGCAACACGAACATGACCGGCTGGATGAAGGTGAAGAAGACGAAGGCCGGGTTCCGGAACCAGATGAGCAGCTCCCGGCGGGTGAGGGTGAGCGCGTCGGCCAGTCCAAGGCGAAAACGCTGGACGGCGGGCGGGCTCGGGATGTCGAGGGCGACAAGCGGCGACAGGGCGGCGGTGGTCATGACGACTCCGATCGGAATCAGTGCTGGGACCCGGCGCGGCGACGTCCGCGCTGGTGGCCGGGG
>DATGGF010000216.1:0-2040 GCA_035308625.1 Acidimicrobiales bacterium
CTCGGTGCGGCTCGGCGGCGGGAGTGCCCACCGAGTCCCGACGGTGGGGTGATCGCCGACTACATGGGCGAGGTGCCTTCGCCCGAGTCGCTCGCCGCCTGGCTGGACGCTGATCCGGGCGTGGTCGCCCATGGCCTGTTCCCGCCGGCGCTCGTGGCCACGGTGCTCGTCGGCCGGGCGGGAACGGTGGACCGCACCGACTTCGTCTCGGCCTGACCGAGCGGTCAGATCGGGGTGCCGCCCGTGGCCGCCACGTCGGCGAGCACCGTGCCCCGTGCCGCTTCGACCCGGGCGGCCGGCACCGAACGGTCGCCCGCGAGCAGCCGGGCGAGCGCCTCACGCTTGTCGGCCCCGCTCACCAGCCACAGGATCTCCTCGGTGCGGGCCAGAGCCGGGTAGGTGAGTGTCATGCGCCGGTGACCCTGATACGGCTGGGTCACCGCTACCAGCCGGTCCGTCACCGCGAGCACCGGGTCGTCGGGCACCAGCGATGCCGTGTGCCCGTCGGGGCCGATCCCGAGGTGGATCAAGTCGAAACGCGGCGGCAGTACCTCGGCGTAGCGGTCGGCGGCCGCGTCGAGGTCGGCGTCGTTCACAGGCATGGGCACGATGGACGGGTGCACGCGCCCGAGGGTGTCGCGCAAGTGGGTGATGTTGCGATCGGGGTCGCCTTCGGGGGCCACCCGTTCGTCCACCTGGAACAGGCGCATCGCCTCCCACGGCGGGTCCAGGTCGGCCAGGGCGGCGAACATGGCCCAGGGCGTCTTGCCCCCGCTCAGCGCGCAGGTGAACTGGCCATGGTCGGTCACCGCCGCTGTCGCCCGGCTGGCGACATAGGCAGCGGCCTCGCGGGCGAGCACATCCTCGTCGTCCACCGTGATGACGGTGAGTTCCACCTCAGCCCGACTTCTCCGCGTGGCCGCCGAATTCTGACCGCATGGCCGAGAGGATCTTGTCGGCGAACTCGCCGAGGCCGCGTGACTCGAAGCGGGCGTAGAGCGCCGAGGTGATGACCGGAGCGGGCACACCCACGTCCACTGCCGCTTCCACCGTCCACCGCCCTTCGCCCGAGTCCGAGACGCGGCCGGCGAACTGGTCGAGCCCGGGGGAGCGGGCCAGCGCGTCGGCGGTGAGGTCGACCAGCCACGAGCCCACCACCGAACCGCGCCGCCACACTTCGGCCACTTCGGCCACGTCGATCTCGTACCGGTAGGCGTCGGGCTCGCGCAGCGGCGTCGTCTCGGCGTCGACCTCGGCTGGCGCCTTCAACCCGGCATCGGCGTGATGGATGATCGACAGCCCTTCGGCGATGGCGGCCATCATCCCGTACTCGATGCCGTTGTGGACCATCTTCACGAAGTGCCCCGCGCCGTTGGGGCCGCAGTGCAGGTACCCGTCGGGCGCGGTCCCGGCCCGGCTGCGGCCCGGGGTCGGCTCGGCGCTCCCGCGCCCCGGCGCGATCGTCCGGAAGATGGGGTCGAGGTGGGTGACCGGCTCCTCCTCGCCGCCGATCATGAGGCAGTAGCCCCGGTCGAGCCCCCACACGCCTCCGCTCGTGCCGCAGTCGATGTAGTGGATTCCCGAGGCCGACAGGCGCCCAGCCCGGGCCATGTCGTCGCGGTAGTAGGAGTTGCCGCCGTCGATGATCACATCACCCGGCTCCATCCGTTCGCCGAGCTCGCACACGGTCTGCTCGGCGATCTGGCCGGCCGGCACCATCACCCAGACCGCGCGCGGCTTTTCCAGCCTGGCCACGAGCTCGTCGAGGGAGCCGGTGCCAACTGCGCCTTCGGCCTCGAGATCTTCGATCGGGCTTCGGTTGACGTCGAAGACGACGCACTCGTGGCCGGCGGGCAGGAGCCGCCGCACGAGGTTCGAGCCCATCCGTCCCAGACCGACCATTCCCAGTTGCATCTGCTACCCCTGCTCGGCTCGGTTGGGCGCCGCGTTGCGGAGGATTCGCGCCGCCGCGTCTTTGAGAGCCGTGAGGCCCGTGGTCGAATCGGCGCCGATGTCGATGCGTAGGGCACGCCGCCCGTT
>DATGGF010000217.1:0-6131 GCA_035308625.1 Acidimicrobiales bacterium
CCGTCGTGCCGCACGCCCCGAGCACCACGCGGAAGATGCGGTCGGCCCGCGTGCTCCCCGGCCGGAGCGTCCTCGGGACGTCGAGATCCAGATCGCTGGAGGCGACCGCGGGCGTTGACGCCATTGAGGTCAGCGAGCCGACTTGGCGACGGTGAGGCGGCCGACGGTGCCGGCAATCACGAAGAGCATCCCGAGTCCCAGCATCCAGATGATGACCGGCGAGGCGCCGGTGAAAGCCAGCTGCACCGAGGACGCGGACGTGTCATTTCCGCCCGAACCGCTACCGCCGCCCGAACCTCCACCGGAACCGGCCGTGGAGGGCGACGTGGTCGTGGTCGCCCCCGACCCGGCCGTAGTGGTCGAGGTCGTACTCGTGGATCCGGGCGTCGACGTGGTGGTGGTCGTCGATCCCGAAGGCGTGCTCGTCGTGGTGGTGGTCGAGGTCGTCGGCGTGGTCGTGGTCGACGAGGTCGGCATGGTCGTGCTGCCCGGCACCGTCGTCGTCGTCGCCATGGTCGTCGTGGTCGTCGTTGTCGTTGTCGTCGTCCCCGCGGCAGGGATGACGACGAACGGGTTGGAGAACACGTGGGGCGCGGTGAAGCTGTTGAAGTTCTCACCCACGTACCACACACATGGGTCAGTGGCGTCGCAGGTTATCGGTGAGCCGGCAAAATTGGTCCCCGGCACGGCATAGATGTTCAGCGGCCCACCAGTAGCGGAGGCATAGTCGAAACTCCCATCGGAATTCACACTGAACGGCCATCCTCCTGAGAGGGTCTGGGCACTGCAGTAGTTGGCGTTCGGCGGATCCCCGGGAGCCGAGCCAGTCGTGTACTCACACTCGATCGCTTCGACGTCTCCGCCTGCCGCGTCGCCAGGCGAGAACACCGTATTGGGCCCCATGGCGAGGTTGATTGGATCGCCGTCCGTGAAGGATGCGTACGGGGTCGAGGCTGAAGGGACAACGCAGTTGATGTAGACGTCCGCGGTAGTCAGCGTTCCGCAGGGACCGTCTGCGGCAGCTGCCTTGCCGCCCGGGAACAGGGCCACACCGAAGGCGCCCGCCAACATGATCAGGCCGGCGATGCGGATTCGGCGCCACAGCCTTGTCTGAGCCAGTGCCTCGCGGACACGATCCATCTCTTGTCTCTGCTCCCTCTCGAACACCCACTGCTCGTGAGATTTGTTGCCTTTTGCCCATGAGCCCGCAAAAGCCCGAGTCCGGGGGCCCGACTGCAGCATGCAGCCGGACCCCCGGACCGGTACTCCCCCAGCGCCGTGCGAACTCGGCGCTTACTCGTGAATGTTTAGTTGTCCGGGAACGGGATGGCCCCGGTGAGCCCGTTGTACGTGCCCGATGTGACGTTGGGCAGCGGGGTCGTCGCCACGCCACCCGGGTACGGGTTGGTCGCAGCCGAACCACCGTCGCTGGGTGTGGCGTGGGCCGACCACGTCGGGTAGATGAGGCCGCAGTCGCCGGCCCAGCTTCCCGCCTGCACGTCGGTGATCCGGTTGAACCCGTACGTGTTGTCGATCAGGTTGGTGATCTCCGTGTCGTAGTTCAACCCCGTGACCAAGTCCCTGGCCTTCTGCAGCGAGGTGACACCGTCACCGGTGGTGCTGCAGATCCAGTTCATGTAGTTGGCGGTGGACGCCTTGAGGCCGACGATGTGGCCGCTGAAGGTCACCGACTCGCCCGCACTGGATGCGGTCGTGGGCTGGCTGAGCTCAGCGGTGTTCGTCGGCAGAGCGGTGCCGCCGACCAGGTTGGGAGCCACCTGCGTGATGTAGGTGCCGGTGGGGATGCCCGCGCCCGACACGGCACGGCCGATGTCGGACACCTGGAACTGGGCGCTGGGGGACGTCAGCTGGTTCGACCCCGAGCCGAAGGTGGCGTCGGTGACGGTCAGGCTACGAGCGGCGGTGTTGTCCTGCGCCGGAGCCTGGTAGCCGAGTGCCATCTGGAACAGGGCCCGAGCCGTAGGGAAGGTCTTGTTCCCCTCGGTGATGCTCGATGCGGCGACGTTGTTCAGCTTCATCTTGGTCTCGCCGAACGAGGTCGGGACGCCGGTGCTCGGGTTCCCGTTGTTGTACACGGTGACCTGGCGGACGTTGGGGTTGGAGATGATCGGACCCTCTGACATGAAGTAGATGGTCGTCGCCAGCTCCGCTGCCTGGTCGGCCGCGTCGTTCGGGTAGTCCGTGACGAGGAAGTCACCGATCTGCGCCGCGTTGTTCTCGAGAGCAATCTCCTTGGTGGCAGACCCGTTGAACGTGGCGTCGTTCAGGTTGGTGTCCTTGGCCCCGCTGTTGCACTCGGTGCCGGTGGCGACACCCGAGTTCACGAAGGTAGCGAAGGTGGCGACCGTTCCCGAGGACGGGTTCACGCCCATGATCCGGACGGGGATGCTCAGCGAGGTACCGCCGTTGGTCAACGAGCCCCAGTCGGTGATCTGAGCGGTGGCACCGCTCCCACCGGTGGCGCAGTACAGACGGTACGCCGTGCTTTGGGCACCGCCACCGTTGTCGTTGTTGTTGAGGTTGGTGAACGCCGTGCCCGTGTACGGGCCGTTGACGTTGTTCCCTGGCACCCAGCCCTTGGCCACGGGCCCCATCAGGTCACACGAGGGGCTCGGGAAGGTGGTGAAGGTGCAGCCGTCGGTGCCGTTCTGCGCCGACTCGTTGGCCGACGAGTGGATGGCGCCGTACCACGGCGAGCTCGTGTTCGTGACGTGACCGAAGGCGGCGGGGTTCACATTGGTGAAGTCCACGGCCGGAACGCCGTCGTAGGCGTAGCCCTGGGCGATCGTCTCCTGCGGGCAGTTGTTGCCGTTGGGCTTCGACGACCGGGCGATGTCGACGGGATCCGGGGTGGCCACGAGGCCGCATAGCTGGTTCTGCCCCGCACCCGAACCGATCAGGTCGGCCCCGGTCGTCACTTCGACGCGGTCCCAGTTGTCGAAGACGTCAGACGTCGACGTGTTGCCACCGGACGGGCACGGGAAGGCAGCCGGGCTGGCCACGTTGCAGCCGTAGAGCGCCGCCCCGTTGAACAGGTCGGTGAGGGACTGGGTCATGTAGTAGGTGGTGTCCGACCCGGCGGTCCGGACGACCGAGCCCGGGTTGCCGTTGTAGAACTGCGGCGCGGCACCGAACGTCGGGTCCGCCGGACCGGAGGCCGAGGCGACACCCGCCGTGAGGGTCAGCGTCCCCGCCAGAGTCGCCATGGTCAAGGCGGCCCCGGCGGCGATGCGATTGCGGAACAGTCTGTGCTTCATGTTTCCATTCCGTCCTTTGTCGGTTTGGTTCGTGTGCAAGTTGTTTCGACTTACTGGTGATGCCGTGTCAGGTGCAGTCGTCCCACTGCTGGGCATGAGATCAACGGCCGCCCCTAGTGCACGACGAGCGAGTAGCTAGCCGATGACATTTGCGACGGAATCACCGTCGGCTTGTTCTGCTTGTGCGTCGTCACCGTGACGGTGAAGTTGTACGTCCCTGCCGCCGCCTTCGTGCTCACCGTTCCCGCGAGGACGCCGTTCTTGAACTTCACGCCCTTGGGCAATGAGCCCGTGGCCTTCCACTTGAACGGGGACAGGCCGCCCGAAGCGGTGAAGTTGATCGGGCCGTAGGACCCACCGATGGTGGCTGGCACGATGGCGGACTCCTGCGTGGTGATGCCCCAGGTCACGTTGATGGTGAAGGTCAGGCTGGTCGACTGGGGGCCGTTGGAGGCCGTCAGGGTGATGGTGTGGCTCCCACCCGATCCGACCTGCGGGGTCCCGTAGATCAGGCCGTTGTCGTCCTGGGTCACGCCGAAGTTCATCCCGGACGGGAGGTTCCCGCTCTCCGACAGGTCGGGCGCAGTACCGAAGCCGGAGGTCGAGAAGTCGATACGCCCGAGGGCGCCGACGGCCAGGGTGGTGGCGTTCCCACCGGTGATGCGGGGCCCTGACGCACCCACGAAGAACGGATTCGAGAACACGTGCGGGGCGGTGAAGTCGTTGAAGTTCTCGCCCACGTACCAGACACAAGCGTGGGTGCCGTCGCAAGTGATCGTCGCTCCGTGGAAGTTGGTTCCGGGCACGGCGAAGACGTTGGCCAGGTCCCCGTTGTTGTCCGAGGAGTAGTCGAATCCCCCGTTGCCGTGCGCGCTGTAAGGCATGTCGCCTGGCGCGGTTGCGGCGTCGCAGAAGTTGGCGTTGGGAGGATCGCCGGGGTTCCCGGTGCCGTTGTTGAACTCGCACTCGATGGCCACGATGTCGGCAGCGCCGCTGAAGGTCGAGTTGGCGCCCATCGAAAGGTTGATGGCCTGGCCGTCCGTGTAGTCGGCATACGGAGTGGTGGCCGGGGGAAGCGCACAGTTGATGTACACCTGACTGTCAGAGGGGCCCTGGGCGCAGCCCACAGGCATGGCGGTGGCGACTCCGGAGGTCATCGCCACAAAGCCACCGACCAACGCCGCGGCGAGCCCACCCGCCATTGCGACTTTGGCCGCCCGTCTCTTACCGCGCTGGAGCATGAAGTTCATTCCTTTCGTCGGGGCGTCACGACCCGATGGTTTGTAAGAAACCTTCGGCATTCATGGCAGACCCTCCCGCCCCCAACAAGCGATACCGGCGGTTGACGCGAACGTTTCATTCCAAGTTCGCGTTGCATCACGTCCCTGTTCAGAAGGGGTGAACTGGCCGAATTTCCTCATCAAAATTGAGGTTGGCCGGGCACGTTCCGTCAGCCCGACGACAAGGCGTGGTCGCCGAAGTGAGGTACGTGATTCCACTGCTGTGTTCGTCACAAGATTCGGAAACCTTCTGTGAACGCGACGTGAAGGTCCGCGAACTCGCGATGAACCTTCGGCGTCGATCGACAACGCAACTTGTTCGACGCGACGCAACCGTCTGAGAATGCAACCGCAGGGGGAGAACGGGCTCCCCGGCCTCCGCCTCCTCGGGGGAGTCACTAACCGATGCAGGGGGGGTCGCGTGACTCCGCGATTCGAAGGCGCCCACCGACACACTGGCCGCGTCCGGTTCAGCCGCATGCTCGTCGCCGTGCTGAGCGTGCTCGGGCTCGCTGGCGGGATCAGCATGCTCATGTTGCAGCCGGCGGGCGCCGCGTTGGGCGCCTGCGGCACAGAGGCCTCTGGGTCGGCCGTCTACATCGACTGCGTGGTCCCGCCGGCGACATCGCCGTTCACGACCTACCACGACGGTGACTTCATCAACATGTCGATGGGCCCCAACACCGTGTTCTCTCCGTCCGATGCGTTGGGGGGCCAGATCGTCGCCATCGAATGCGAGTACACCACCGGCTCAGCCGCCGGTGACCCGCCCAACGCCAACTTCTGCGACGCGCAGACCGCCGCCGGGGGGTACCCGCTCGCGGTCAACAACGACGGCAGCTTCGACTACTACGTGGCCAACGGCAGCGCCGGCAATGGCTCGCTCATGAACACGTACGCCATCCCTGGGTCGACGTTCCCCGGTGCCAGCATCACCTGCGACACCACGCACCCCTGCGTCTGGTACGTGGGCGAGAACTTCAACAGCTTCACTGCCCCGCACGTGTTCTCGAACCCGTTCCTGATGGCGCCGGCAGCCGCGGGAACGGCCCCGGCCATCACCAGCGCCAGTGCCACCACCTTCACCGAAGGCAGCGCCGGGACCTTCTCGGTGACCACCACCGGCACGCCCACGCCCACCATCACCAAGACCATGGGCACCCTGCCCACGGGCGTCACCCTGACCGACAACGGCAACGGCACCGCCACCCTGGCCGGCACCCCGGCGACCGGGACCCACGGCTCGTACCCGATCACGATCCAGGCGGCCAACGGGGTCACCCCGAACGCCACCCAGCCGTTCACCCTGACGGTCAACACCGCGAGCTCGGCCCCGTCCATCACGAGCGCCAACTCGACCATCTTCACCGTCGGTAGCGCCGGGACCTTCTCGGTGACCACCACCGGCTCGCCCAAGCCGGCCATCACCAAGACGGCCGGCACCTTGCCCACCGGGGTCACCTTGACCGACAACGGCAACGGCACCGCCACCTTGGCCGGCACGCCCGGCGCCGGGACCGGCGGTGACTACACGATCACGATCCAAGCGGCCAACGGCACCACGCCGAACGCC
>DATGGF010000218.1:0-3395 GCA_035308625.1 Acidimicrobiales bacterium
GTACCAGTCGGCGAGGAAGCAGAACTCGAGGGGGGCCACCGGGCACTTGACCGGCAGGTCCACCAGCGCGACCACCAGTCGGCCGCCCTCGAAACCGGCCAGCGCCCCTCCAAGACTGGCGGCTCCCTGCAACGAGTAGAACGTGTGGACCCGATCTCCCCACCCCGGTCCGGTGAGCCCCTCGGTCTCCTCGAGCGCGAGCCGCGAACCGCTCGCGACCACAAGCACGTCGTAGCCGAGGGTCCCCCCGTCGGAGAGCACCACCCGATTGGCGTCGAGGTCGACCTGGCGGATCGCAATCGGGCGGAACTCGACGCCCGGCCGGAACTGCGCGGCACGGGAACGCACGAGGCGTGCGGGCGAAGCCAGACCAAAGGGAACGAAGAGCAGCCCGGGCTGGTACAGGTGGCGGTCGTCAGCGTCGAGCACGACGATCTGGACCTCCTGGTCGAGCACCTGTCGGAGCCGATTGGCGGCAAGCGTTCCCGAAGTGCCCCCACCCAGGATCACCACTCTTTTGCCCACGGTTCCAGGGTGGCGCCCGGGGCGAACGGCCGATAGGGCCGAAGGCCCCGTCTGCCGACGTGCGGAGTTCGCCGAGGTCAGGCGGCGAGCTCGATGCTGACCTCGGGCGGCTGCTCGAGGCTGTTGTGCACCGTGCAGTGCGACGCCACCGCCAACAGGGCGGCCCGGCGCTCCTCGGGGACCGCCTTCGGAACCGTGACCGAGACGGTGATCTGGCCGACCCGGGCCGGGCGGTCGGCCATCGTGAAGGTGGCTGCCACCGACAGCCCGTCGGTCGGGAGTCCGTGGCGGACCAGGTAACGCCGCGCGTAGTGGGCCACGCACGAGGCCAGGGCGGCCACGAACAGCTCGGTTGGCGTCGGGGCGGCGTCGGACCCGCCGTCCTTGACCGGTTGGTCAACGTGCACCAGGTGGTCGCGGATGGCGATCTCGAACAGGTCGCCGCCTTTGTGATCGACCCGAAGGGTCGTCTTCACGGCCTGTCCACCGATCCTTCAGCTGACGCGGAGCGGATCCGCCCGAACAGGCGTCCGAAGCGCCGGGGAGGGGGTCCGGCGGGCACCTCGTTGGGGCAGTGGCACCGCTCCCCTTCTGGCACGTGTCCCAGCACCTGTTCGACGTGCGCGCCACAACCCCGCCAGCTCGGACGCCCGCACGCCCGGCAGGCAACACTCCTACACATACCCCATAGGGTATCAGGTAGGTTGGAGGCTGGACAGAGTCATTGGTCACCAACGACGGCCAACGGCCAATCAAAGGAGTGCGCGATGGAGATGCCCGAAGACGTCGTCGAAGACGTGCGGCGCCGGCTGCACCGGGTGGCCGGCCAAGTGGAAGCGATCGAGCGGATGCTCGACGAGGGTCGCGAGTGCCGTGACGTCGTCACGCAGATCTCGGCCGCCACCAAGGCCCTCGAACAGGTCGGCTTCAAGCTCGTCGCTGCTGGGCTGACCTACTGCGTGCGACACCCCGACGCCGCCGCCGCTGAGGGCTATCCCCTCGAGGAGGTCCAGCGGATGTTCATGAGGCTGGCCTAAACCGACCCGATCCCGGAGCGCGCGTCGAAACCCTCCGCGAGCAGCGATCCGGTCCGCGCCGGCCGCCGGAGCCGACAGAGTCAGCGGACGCCGGAGAACGGCAACAGCCAGCGCAGCGCCTCGCGGTCGCCAAGAAGCTCGAGGCGCCGCCAGAGCACCGGGTTGTCGGCGCACTGGCTGGTGTGGCTCGCGATGGCGCGGCGCTGCACCTCCCGATCGACGGTGACGACCAGGTCGATCTCGTGGTCGGCCCGACCGACGAAGCCGGTGGCCAGTTCGTCGTTGAGCTCGTCGGCGACCCGCCGGGGCAGGCTCCAGGCGAGCGCCGGAAGGTCGGGTGCCCCGGCAAGGGCGGCTTCGGTGGCCCGGCAGTGGTCGGGATGACCGGTGATCCCGCCGACGTCGAAGACGACGAGCAGTTGGGCGCCCACCTGGTCGGCCATGGACCGCACCTGGTCGGCCAACTGCTCGAGAGGGACTGTGGCGAGCGCCCCATCGGGGTGATCGAGCAGCCGGACACGTCCGACGCCGAGCGCGGCGGCCGCCACCACCAGCTCGGCGGCGCGCACCTCATGCAGCACGCCAGCGGACAGGCCAAGCGTCGACGCTTCGCCGTGGGTGAAGCACAGCACCGACACCGAGGTGCCGGCGGCCACGAAGCGATCAAGGACCGCGCCCAAGCCAAAGCTCTCGTCGTCGGGATGAGCGCAGACAGCAAGCACGGAGGAGGCGACCGGCACCCGGCCCGTCGGCCGATCGGCGCTCACGGTTCAACCGCGGAGCGTGGCGGCGACCCCCTCTAGGGCTTCCGCCGCCTCGTCGACGAGGGCGTGAACCTCACCGGAGGCACCCTGTCCGGCCGCGAAAAGCGATCGCGGATCGGCGATGGTGACCCGGGTGCGGACCCCACCAGCGTCCTCGAGAACCACGTTGCACGGCAGCACCAGCGCCAGCGAGGGATCGAGCGAAAGCGCCCGATGGGCGAAGGTGGGATTGCACGCGCCCAGGATCTTGAGCGGCGGACGGATCACGCCGAGCTTTGCCTCCAGGGTGGCGGCCACGTCGATCTCGGTCAGGACTCCGAACCCGGCCCCTTGAAGCGCCTGGCGGACCGCTCGCTCGGCGTCGTCCGCCGGCTGGTCGACGGTGAGCTCGATGCCGTCCATCTGGCTTCTCCTTCGATCCTCACGAGGCCGCTTTGGCCCGCTCGCGGAGCTGGCGACGGACGTCGTCCATGTCGAGGGC
This sequence comes from Acidimicrobiales bacterium, assembly GCA_035308625.1. GTDB lineage: Bacteria > Actinomycetota > Acidimicrobiia > Acidimicrobiales > UBA8190 > DATGGF01. The sequence continues at coordinate 2,808 of DATGGF010000218.1, forward strand.
CATGACCTTCTCGATCAGCTCCTCCAATGCGGCCTGGGGCAGCGCGCCCGGCTGCGCATAGAGCAGGATCTGGTCCCGAAACGCCATCAGCGTCGGGATGGACATGATCCCGAAGCGAGCGGCGAGTTCCTGCTCGGCCTCGGTATCCACTTTGGCGAACACCACACCCTCGTGTCTCCTCGAGACCTCTTCGAAGACCGGAGCGAACATCCGACAGGGCCCACACCAGCTTGCCCAGAAGTCCACCAGCACCACATCGTTCGAAGACAGCGTCTCGTCGAAGTCGTCCTTGCCAAGGCTCACCGTCGCCATCGTCCGCCTCCTACCGGTCCGGGCACCCGCCCAAAGGTTAAACACTGATACCCATAGGGGTATTCCCCGGCTTGGCTTGGCGGGCCGGGAAGGCGACCAAGGCCGCGTGGTCCCCGAGGCGCTGCGGCGTCTCCGATGTCAGTTTGCGCCGGGGACCGAGCCCCAGCGCGCCTCTATGACATAGGCGCTCCCCCGAAACAGGCTGCGGCGCCACTCGACGGGTCGCGTTCCGCTGTAGGCCACCCGTTCCACCTCGAGGACGCCTTCGCCCCGGTC
>DATGGF010000219.1:0-6205 GCA_035308625.1 Acidimicrobiales bacterium
GGCTTCGACCTCCTCGTCACCCCCACTATCCCCGAGCTCCCGCCCACGCTGGGCCAGTTCGGGTCGACCCCCGACAATCCGTTGGCCGGCGTGATCCGCTCGGCGACGGTGGCGGCTTTCACGGCGCCGTTCAACGTGACCGGGCAGCCGGCGGCCTCGCTGCCGATGCACTGGAGCAACGAGGGTCTCCCCGTCGGAGTACAGCTCGTCGCCGCGTCGGGACGCGAGGACCTGTTGCTGTCGGTCAGCGCGCAGCTCGAGCAGGCCCGCCCGTGGGCCGGCCGCCGTCCGCCGGTCTCGGCCTATGGTGTGTCGACGTGACCGTCACCGACGACCGAGCGACCGCCGAGGACCAGGTCCGTGCCCGCGTGGCCGACCTGCTGGCCGCGCACGACCCGGCCCGCACCACGGCCACCGAATTCCTGGGCGCCCGCTTCGATGCCGGCTTGGCCTGGGTGTGGTTCCCCGAAGGCCTCGGGGGCCTCGGCCTGCGCCAGGAGCTCCAGGGTGTGGTCGAGCGCGAACTGCGGCTCGCCGGCGCCCCCAACGAGGCGGAACGCAACGTGATCGGCTACGGCATGGGGGCTCCCACCGTGCTGACACACGGCACCGACGCCCAGCGCCGCCGCTACCTCCGCCCGCTGTTCACCTGCGAGGAGATCTGGTGCCAGCTCTTCAGCGAGCCGGGCTCGGGCTCCGACGTGGCCGGACTGGCCACCCGGGCCGTGCGCGACGGCGACGAATGGGTCGTCACCGGTCAGAAGGTGTGGACCACGCTGGCCCACACCGCTCGCTTCGGGATGCTGCTGGCCCGCACCGACCCCGATGTGCCCAAACACCGGGGCATGACCTATTTCGTGGTGGACATGCACGCGCCGGGTGTGGAGGTGCGACCGCTCCGGCAGATGACGGGCGACGCCGAGTTCAACGAGGTGTTCTTCACCGACGTCCGCATCCCCGACAGCGAACGCTTGGACGAGGTCGGAGCCGGGTGGCGGGTGGCGACGACCACGCTCATGAACGAGCGGGTGGCCATCGGCGGCGGTGTCCCGTCGCGCAGCTCAGGGCCGATACACGAGGCTCTGGAGATCTACCGCGCCACACCCGGCCGCAGTGAGGTGGAGCGCGACCGCCTGATGCAGGTGTGGGTGGCGGCCGAGGTCCAGCGCCTGACCAACATGCGCGCCCGCGAACTGCGCCGGGCGGGGACACCGGGGCCCGAGGGCTCGGTGGCCAAGCTGGCCGGGGCCGAGCTCAACCAACGCGTCTACGAATTGTGCGTGGATCTCATGGGCATGGAGGGGACGCTGTACCCCAGCCACTACGAGATGCGCCGGCCCGAGCGCGCCGGCTTCGGCAACGAAGACGCCCGCCACTCATTCCTGCGGTCGAGGGCCAACTCCATCGAGGGCGGAACCTCCGAGATCATGCGCAACATCCTGGGCGAACGGGTGCTGGGGCTCCCGGGGGAACCGAGGGCCGACAAGGACCTCCCCTGGTCGCAGGTCCCGCGCAGCTGAGCACGGACGCCACCGGCGAGGGAAGCGTGGCCACCCCGGAGACCACGAGCGGCATCCACTGGCACGCCCACGATGTCGCGGCCAAGGGAGTTCGCGAGCGACGAGTCGACGTGCACCGGGGCGAGCGCGTGGTCCCGGCCCTACTGTGGACCCCGGAGGAAGGCTCGGGCCCGAGGCCACTCGTGCTCATCGGCCACGGGGCGGCCCAGACGAAAGGTGAGCAGTACGTGGTGGCCCTGGCCCGGACCCTGGTGCGCCACCACCAGATCGCGGCCGTCGCCATCGACGGGCCCGTCCATGGTGACCGCCGCGTCGACGGTTCCAGCAACGGCAACCTCATGTTCCTGGAATTCGGCCAGCGCTGGCAGGACGACGAGGCACTGACCGACGACATGGTGGCCGACTGGCGCGCCACCCTCGACGTTGTTGCGGCCCTGCCCGAGGTGGGCGCCGGGCCCGTCGGCTACTGGGGCCTGTCGATGGGGACCATCCTGGGCCTCCCCCTGGTGGTGGCCGAACCGCGCATCGAAGTGGCGGTGCTGGGCCTCATGGGGCTGTCCGGCCCGACCCGCCACCGCATCGACCGGGACGCCGCCGCGTTGTCGTGCCCGGTGTTGTTCCTGGTGCAGTGGGACGACGACCTGTTCCACCGGGACAAGGCCTTCGCCTTGTTCGACCGCCTCGGGACCCGCGACAAACGGCTCCACGCCAACCCGGGCGCCCACTCGGCGGTGCCGGCCGACGAGTTCGCCTTCTCCATTCGCTTCCTCGCCGACCACCTCGCCTCGTCGGGCTGAGCCGGCGACCCCCGGCCGCTCCCCCGGGCGGCAGGTCGGCTCGGCTTCATTTGCCCAGGTCAAACCCCCATAGCCCCGTTCACCTTGGCCGCCTCAAGACCTTTGTCCAAGGGGTCGATTACCTAGGACAAGGGCGGCCCGGGAAGGGGAGCAGTGGCCGAGGGGCAGGTCGTGGCCGGTGGTGCCACCGCGACGAGTGGCGCGACACCCGGCCTTGGCGCGCTCGGGCACGCCGAGCTGCGGCGCTGGGAAGCACTGTGCCGATCGGGCGAGGGCGACGAGCTGGCGCCGTGGCCCGAGGCGGAGTCACGCGACCTGGTCGACGCGGTGATGGCCGGCCTGGTGGAGGACGACGGGTCGATGCTCGAGCCCGCCACGCGAGCGTGGGCCGAGTGCACCTCGCCCATGCCCGTACTGGTGCGCCGTCTGGGTTGTCTGCGCGAGACCTTCGCCGAAGTGGGCCTGCTCATCGGCGAGGGCCCGGCGCAGCGCCTGGCCCCCGTGCTCGACAAGGTGACCATGCTGGCCACCGAGACGGCGATGGCCGGGCTCGAGGACGCCGCTCTGACCGACCCGCTCACCGGTGCCGGCAACCGGCGGGCCATGGAGTCAGCCGGTCGCGCCGCCTTGGCCTCGTCCGCGCGCACCGGTGCACCGCTGTCGGTCGTGGTGATGGACCTCGACGGACTGAAGACACTCAACGACACCCGAGGCCACGCGGCGGGCGACCAGGCTCTGGCCGCTCTGGCTGGAGGCCTGCGCGCCACTTTGCGCGACACCGACCAGCTCTTCCGGGTCGGCGGCGACGAGTTCGTGGCGCTCCTGCCTCTGGCGCCGGCCGCGGCGGTGGCCGAGCTCATGCAGCGGGCCCAGCGATCGGGCGCCCCGTCGTTCAGCTGGGGTGTGGCCAGCGCGCCGGGCGACGGCACCGAGCTCGCCTCGTTGGTGCACACCGCCGACGGCCGCCTGTATGCCGCTCGCCGTGCCGCCGGCTACTACAGCGCTGCTAGCGCCAGCGCGCCGCCATCGCCATCTGCCCCCGCCTCGGCTCCGGGCGTCCGTGCCGCCGCGGCCGCTCCCCGGTCCCGGCGGCGCACCCGCGCCATGGTGGCCGCCGCCCTCCTTCCCGTGGCCGCGGTGGTGGCCATGGCCTTGGCCCTGACCTCGTCCTCGGGCCCGAAGAACAGCAGCCCCGGTGCCACCGGCACGACGTCGGTGCCCGCCCCGGGCACCGGGCGCGCCGGATCAGGCGGCTCGGGCTCCGCTCCGGGTTCACATGCGACACCACCGCGCCCGAATGGACCCACCGGGCCCCAACCGGGAAGCCCGGGCGCCACCACGGGCACGGCCGGAACATCACCTCCGGCAGGATCGGGTGGCCCGGGCAGCTCGTCGACGACGACGAGCCCGTCCACGACCACCACTGCACCCGGGTTGCTGCCCGGGGTCACGCTCCCACTCGGGTCGGGCCTGCCCGTCATCACCACCCTGCCCACTATCCCTCCCCTGCCGCTGCACTGAGTCCGCGGGCATGCCGGGACTGCGGCGCAATGCGTCAGCCGGTGAGCGCGCCGGCGGCCCGCATGGCCAGGGCGACGAGCGTGAGGGTGGGGCCGTAGCCGGCGGACGTCACGAACACCGACGAGTCGGCGACCACCACGTTGGGGAGCGCGTGCATGGCTCCGTAGCGGTCCACCACCGAGGTGGCGGGATCGTCGCCCATGCGGGTCGTCCCCATGACGTGGCGGCTGGCGGGCACGATCGAAGTGCGGTCGTCGTGCCACTGCGTGTCGGTGCGTAGTGACGGCGACGTGGCTGTGCCGCTCCAGTTGGCCCCCATCACCCGCAGCACTTCCAGCAGTTTCTGGCCGTGGTGGTCCGAGGCAGCGAGCTCGTGGCGGTGCGGCTTGTAGGTGACCCGCGCCACCGGGAAGCCCCGGGCGTCGCGCACGTCGGGATCGAGGTCCACGCAGTTCCCCCGCTGGGGAAGGTCCTCACCCTGCATGGTGAACCCCCACAGGTGGTCGCGCATGGGCGAGGCCCGCATGAGCTTCGGATGACGCGCGCCCCAGGGATAGCGCTTGGCCTCCTCGATGGGATGGGCAGGCCCGCCGTGCTCCACCAAGCCGCCACGCAGCCACGGAAGGCCGGCGGCGGCTGCGGCCCGCCGGGCATCGTCGTCGACCAGCACGGCGTCGTCGTGCACATGGGTCACGGCCCGACCCCGCTCGGCATGCAGCCGGTGCGGCAGCGTCCCGAAACCGAAGGTCTGGAAGTGCACCATGAAGTGCCGGCCGATGAGCGGGTGGTCGAAACCCGAAAGCAGCATGAGGCGCGGAGTCTCGATGGCTCCGGCCGCCAGCACCACCACGCGGGCCCCGATCGTCCGGCGGGTGCCGTCGGCGTCCATCGCCTCCACGCCGGTGGCGCGGCCGTTCTCGGTACACACCCGGGTGACGAACGTCTCCGGTAGGAGCTCGGCATGACCCGAGAGCAGGGCCCGCTGGAGCAGGGCCACGGGGTCGCCCTTGGCGTGGATGGGGCAACCGGCGAAGGCGCAGAACCCGCAGTTGTTGCAGGCGGGCCGGCCGTCGTAGGGGACGCTGTTCGCCGCCGTGGGCGCCGCGTAGGGGTGCAGTCCCACCTCTTCGGCCGCCGCGGTGGACAGGGTGGCGCCGTACATGGGCGCACCGGGAGGCATCGGATAAGGCCCGGAACGCCAGGCCGCGAACGGATTGGCCGTGGCGTCACCGGCCACACCGATGGCTCGTTCAGCCTCGGCGTAGAACGGCTCGAGCTCGTCGTAACCCACCGGCCAGTCGGCCACCTCGGCGCCTTCGATGGGCCCGTAGCGGCTCAGGAGCTCGAAGTCCTCCTCGCGAAAGCGCGGCACCTTGCCGTCCGCATGGGTGCCACCCCCTCCCACCGTCGTCGGAATGGAGTTCACCTCGCCCACGTGGAGGCGCTCGCCGTCCTCGGGACCGATGCGGAAAGTGCGGGGCTCCACCATCGGGTCGGGCCCGAGGAACCAGCGGTCGAAGAACTTGATCTCGTCGTTGGAGAAGTCGTAGAGCAGCCGCGTCGGATCGGCCAGATCGATGAGGTGGTTGCGTCCCTTCTCCACGATGACCACGCTCCACCCGGCCTGCGTGAGCACGTCGGCCACCGCCGCGCCCCCGGGGCCCGACCCGACGATGACCGCGTCCGCGGTCACGGCTGGCCTGTCACGGTCGGGCCACCTCGTCATCGGTCCACCCGCGCGGCTGCACGTCGCCGGCGAAGCCGATGGCCCGCCAGCCCACCAGGTCACGGTTGCCGCCGTACTCGGGGGCGCCGTACATCCCCTCGCAGCAGTGCACGTACATGAGCTCGGTGAGCGGTGAGGCCCGTAGGCGGGCGTCCTGCTCGCCCGGCTCACAATCGGCGAAGTCGGGGCCCAACTCGGCCAGGCCCAGGCGGTAGCGTTCCTGCCAGCCCACCACCGGCCCGTTGAACTCGCGTTCGGCCAGGCCGGCGGAGCCCTCGATGCGCATCCGCCAGGCCAGCTCGTCGAGACGGCCGAGACGGTGGAAGCGCTCGAAGCCGTTCTCCCCGCCGTGACGGCCCGAGCTGGGGCCGCCGGCCCAGATACGGGGAGGGTCGAAGGTGAACGCCCCGAGCAGCGTGTCGATGTAGTCGGGGACCCCGGCTTCGAGCGCGCCGGGACCACCGTCGGACGGGATGAGACGGGCACACGCGGCGGCGAGGACGCGGTACTCCGTGTCGGTGAGCCAGACCGGCATCGGCGGGAAGTTAGCGGAAGAGGGACCTCGGTACGCTGCAGCGGTGCACGCGGCCGTGCTCGAGGTCGACCTGCAGGTGTCGGCGAGCGCCTCGCTCAAGGAGAAG
>DATGGF010000220.1:0-2351 GCA_035308625.1 Acidimicrobiales bacterium
ATCCGGGCCAAGAGGTCGTCGGTCTCGATGTAGCGGGCCTCGAGCATCTCGGCGTCGTCGGGGTGCAGCCCGATCCAGGCGCCCGACTCCTCGCGCACCCGCCCGGCCAGGCCGTAGTGATCGGGGTGGATGTGGGTGACGAGCACGGCCCGCACGTCGGAGAGCGACCCTCCTGCCTCCTCCAGGCCGGCGTTGAGCGCGGCGAAGGCATCCTCGGTGTTCCAGCCCGCATCGACGATGGCCACCCCCGAGTCCAGCTCCACCGCGTAGACCAGGACGTAGCGCAGCGGGTTGTTGGGGATCGGGACGGGGATGGACCACAGCCCGGGGCGGACCTTCTCGACCGGCGGCAGGACATCACGGTCCCAGGCCGCCTTCTGCAGCACTCCCGTCACTTCGACCACGGCGTCGCACCGTAGGGCGGCTGGGACAGGCGCGCCCAATGGCCCAGGTGGGAACGCCGAGGTCGTTCCCGGCCAGGTCGTCCGCGAGGAGGCGTAGTGGGCCGATCGGCACCGAGCGTGGTCGGATGCCCCCAAGGTTGACCGCGCTCCGAATCATTTACTTTGGACCCATTGACCACATAAGTCACACGGTCGTAATCTCCCGCGACGGCTTACCGGGGGGTGGGCCGTGGACGGGTCCCGGCCCCTGGACCGTCCGGTGGCTCCTCTGGGGAGCCCGAAGTGTGGATTGGAGCACGGGTGGGCGATCGCATCGTGCACATCGCGGATGGCCGTAGCGGCCGCCGGGCCGCGCCCGCCGGCCCGGTGCCGCCGGTCTCGGCGCCGTCCCTCTCAGCGCGGGCCCGACCGGCTGTGCCCCTGGGGCTGCCGCCCGCGGTGATCGAGGCCCACTGGCAGGCCCGCTTCCGGACGATGCTCGACCTGAGCCGCGATGCCTTTGTCGAGACCGATGGCCGGGGCGCCGTCACCGAGTGGAACCGACGGTCGGAGTTGCTCTTCGGGTGGTCGCGCGACGAGGTGATGGGGCGGCAGCTCGACGACTTCCTGGTGCCGGCCCGTTTCGTGCGCCGATTCGTGACCGAGCTCGGCTCGGCCCCGAAGATGGTCGATTCGGAGCGGACGCGGCCGCGCGAGCTGTGGCTCATGCACCGGGAAGGCCACGAGATCCGGGTGACGAGCACTGCGTACGTCGTCGGTGTGGGTGACGAGCTGCGCATCGGCGGCTTCTTGCACGATGCCGCCGAACAAGCCTCCACCGAGGAAGCGCTGGCCCACGCCTACCTGCACGACTCGCTCACCGGGCTCCCCAACCGCACGCTCTTCACCTACCGGCTGGCTTACGCGTTGGCCAAGGGACGGGCCGAGCCGGGGAGCGTCGCCGTGATGGTGCTCGACCTCGACCGCTTCAAGGCCATCAACGATGCATTGGGCCACGAGGTCGGCGACGAGGTCCTGGTGGCCGTGTCCGAACGCCTCACCGCGGTGGGCGGCGAGCCCGACGTCATCGCCCGCCTCGGAGGTGACGAGTTCCTGATCCTCTTCGACGGCCCCCGGGCCGAGCCGGAAGCACTGGCTTTCGGCGACCGTGCTTTGGCCGCGCTGAGCGCGCCGATCTCGCTCGGCGGGGGAGAGATCTTCATCACGGCCAGCATCGGCGTGGCCAGCAACGCCAATGGGGTGACCGAGCCCACGCCCCTGCTGTCGAACGCCGACGCGGCCATGTACCAGGCCAAGCGGACCGGGGGCGCGGCGGTGGAGCTGTTCGGCGAGGTGCTGCGCACCCGGGTGACCGACCGTCTCAGCACCGAGCACGCGCTGCACCGAGCCGTGGAGCGAGGTGAGCTCCGCCTGTACCACCAACCCGTGGTCGAGTTGTCGAGCGGCCGGGTGGTGGGCAGCGAGGCGCTGCTGCGCTGGGCCCACCCCGAACAGGGCCTGGTTGCCCCGGACCGGTTCATCCCGGTAGCCGAGGAGAGCGGACTCATCATCCCCATCGGCGCCTGGGTGTTGCGCGAAGCGTGTGAGCAACTGGTGGCCTGGCAACGTCAACCCTGGCACCGGCCCGCTATCGAGTCGGTCAAGGTGAACCTTTCGGCCCGCCAGATCGGCCATCCCGGCATTGTCGACACGGTGGAGGAGGTCCTGGTCTCGACCGGGCTGCCCGCCAGTTACCTGACCCTCGAGATCACCGAGAGCGCCCTGATGCACGATGCTCGGTCGGCCTTGCGGGTGCTGCGGGCGCTCAAGGACCTTGGCGTGTCGCTGGCGGTCGACGACTTCGGCACCGGCTACTCGTCGCTCAGCTACCTGACCCGACTGCCGCTCGACGTGCTCAAGGTCGACCGCTCGTTCGTCGACGGGCTCGGCAACGAGCCGCGCGACACG
>DATGGF010000221.1:0-3466 GCA_035308625.1 Acidimicrobiales bacterium
GCCGGACCGGTGTCCTGGCTGGCTCTGCTCTACTCATCGCCGCCTGTAGTGCGCTTTTCGCCAGCGCCTATCTAAAGGCATCTCATCAGACGGCAGTGCTCGCGGTGGCTCACTCGGTCCCCCAGGGATCCTTCGTATACGCGGGTGACCTGACTGTGGTGCACATCTCGACCTCGGGCCGGCTCTTCCCCATTCCGTCGGCGGATGCCTCCCGGGTCGTCGGACGGCGTGCGGCTGTCGCCTTGGTTCCCGGGAGTCTCCTCACGATGGGGGATCTGTCGGGGACTGCTCCAGTGCCCAAGGGTTTGGCTGTAGTCGGAGTCGAGGTCAAGTCGGCTCAGCTTCCCGCCGAGGGCGTTGCTTCGGGCGAATCCGTTGACGTGGTGTTGACCGGTGTCGCGGGGGCTCCGGCGTTCGCCCCGGACGCCCCGGCGCTTGTGCCCTTGGGGGGTCCCGTGCCTTCCAACTCGACGGCGGCGAACGTGCCCGAAGCGACTGGGACCTCGAACGGTGCTGACCAATCCGCCGGCACCGACTCGAGCGGTGCTCAGGCGCCGTCCTTGGCCGCAACGGTGCTGGCTCCGGGCGCGCTGGTCACGCACTCTGCGGAGCCCACAGCAACGAGCTCCGGAACGACTGACGTCTCTCTATTGGTGCCGATCGCGGTCGCCCCGGTGGTGGCCAGCGCATCCGCCGCCGGTCAGGTCGCGCTGATCGCAGTGACCGCGCCGTGACCGTCGTCGTCTTGCTCTCCGCCCGAGGGGCGCCGGGTGTAACCACCCTTGCCTGCGCCCTGGGTGCGGTCTGGCCCCGGGGTCGCGACGTCGTAATCGCTGAATGTGATCCGGCTGGTGGTGATCTTGCGGCTCGTTTCAGTCTCAGCCCTGATGTCGGCATGAGCACCTTGGCGATGGCCCTCCGTCATTCCGACCGTGAGACTTGCCTTTCGCTCGATCGGCACGTCCAGCGCCTACCTGGCGGGCTCGAGATCTTGTGTGGTCCGGTCGGTGCTGATGCAGGCCATGTACTCGACACGGCAGTCGCCACTTTGGATTGGGATTCTCTGGGCATCGACTCGATCGTCGATTGCGGTCGGCTTGGCGCACAGTTGGCCGGCCAACAAGGGGCGATCCGGTCCGCTCACCGTGTCGTGCTCTTAGCGAGGCCCGACGCGTCGTCGATCGCGCAGTGCCGTTGGGCGTTGTCACGGCTCGCCGCGCTCCGTCCTTCTCAGCTTGGAGCAATCTCGCTTCTGATTGCCGGTCCCGGGGTATTCGACCCGGTAGACATCGCCGAGACATTGGGCGTCGAACTCCTCGGAGTCATTCCTCACGATCCGGAGGCTGCGGCTGTCCTCAGGGGTGAGCCAGGGGCGAACCGAGCGTTCGCGCGTTCTGCATTGGTGACATCGGCGTCGGCCTTGGCGGCCGCCTTGACCGAAGCGCCTGCCGACGCACCGGCTGACTTCACCGCCAACATGCCGATAGGAGTAGCGCCGTGATTCTCGACCGGGGGAGCGTCGTCGGCCGCGTTCGCGCCGAGGTTGCCGACGACCTGGCTGCGTCGGGAATGCGATCGATGAGCGTGGGCGATCGGCGGGAACTAGCCCGACAACTCGCGCTGACCCGGCTGCAGTCCGTGGCGGCAGAGAGGCTCGTGGCGGGCGAACAGCCCGTCGATGTAAGGGACGAGCAGCGGTTGGCGCAGGAAGTTCTCGACGCCCTGTTCGGGCTGGGCAAGCTTCAGGCGCTCATCGATGATCCTTCCATCGAGAACATCGACATCAACGGGTGCGACGTGGTCTGGGTCACTCATGCGGATGGAACGAAGGAGTCTGTTGATGGTGTGGCAGAGACCGATGACGAGTTGATCGAGATGATCCGGTCGGCAGCTGCTCGCTTTGGGCTCTCCGAACGGCGATTCGACAACGCTTGCCCTGACCTCGATCTTCGACTCCCAGATGGAAGTCGACTATCGGCACTGATGTCCGTGACGCCTCGCCCGTCCATATCGGTCCGTCGGCACCGATATGTGCGGCTCAGCCTGGCTGAGCTCGAAGACATGGGCGCGTTCGGGGCCGAGGTCGGAGCGTTCCTCGCTGCTGCAGTCCGAGCCCGCAAGAACATCGTTGTCGCAGGAGCCATGAACTCGGGCAAGACCACACTGGTTCGGGCTCTCGTTTCCGAGATCCCCCCTCGGGAGCGGATTGTCACCATCGAGCAGGCATTCGAGCTGGGTCTCGACACCATGCCCGAACGGCACCCTGATCTCGTCGCTCTCGAAGCCCGTCCCGCCAATTCCGAGGGGGAGGGCGAGATCACCATGGCTCGTCTGGTGCGGCGTGCCCTGCGAATGAACGCCGATCGCGTGGTCGTCGGCGAGGTGCTGGGGGACGAGGTACTCCCCATGCTCAACGCCATGAGCCAGGGGAGAGCGGGCTCGATGTGCACCATTCACGCCGATTCGTCGGCTGGGGTGTTCCGTCGCTTGGCGACGTACGCCCTGCAAGCACCCGAACGCCTACCCCTCGAGGCGACCAACATGCTCATCGCCGGGGCCGTGCATTTCGTGGTGTACATCGATGTGGCCGATGTGGGTACCCCGGCACACCCTGGAACCGCCGCGCCGGGGGGCGCTCGCCGGGACCATCGGATCCCTTTGCTGGTACCGACCACACACTTCGAGACCGTGCGCCGTACCCGCTTCGTGTCCTCAATCCGAGAAGTGGTGGATGCGGAAGGCCTCCAGGTCGTGTCGAACGAGATCTTCCGTCCGGGTGCCGACGGCCATGCCGTCGCCGGCGCGCCTCTACGTACCGCCACCACGGACGCCCTCTCGGAGCAGGGGTACGACGCCGTTTGGTGGCGAAGCGGTATTCGTGGGGCCAGATGACCGCGGGCGGTCGATCGTGACTACGGCCTTCGTCCTGGGCGGTATCGGGCTCGTCGTCGGTGTCTTGGGCGTGCTCGCGACCTTGATCGGCGCCACGCCATCACCCGAGGGTTCGGCGATTCCTGATGTGACCTCGACGTCCCACGGGTCTGGATCTGGGGCTCCGAATGTTCATCCCCTGGACCCGACGGGCGAGGAAAGGCGAGGTTCGTCACGGAGGGCCATCGCCATCGTCAGTGGGGCGGCCGCGGCCGCCCTCATTCTTGCGGTGACGCGATGGCCTGTGGCGGCACTTATCGCCGGCGTAGCTGCTGCGGGCCTACCCGCCCTCCTGCACTCGGTCTCGGGACGGGCGGGAACCGAACGCGCTGAGGCTGTCGCCTCGTGGACCGAACTTCTACGCGACACCTTGGCTGCCGCGGCGGGGCTCGGGCAGGCCATTGTCGCCACCTCCGACCTGGCGCCTCACCCCATTAGGCCCGAGGTGGTGAGGCTCGCCGACCGCCTCGCCAGTGGGATGCCCATGGAAGACGGGTTACGTTCGTTCGCCGCCGAAATGGGAGATGCCAGCACC
>DATGGF010000222.1:0-2488 GCA_035308625.1 Acidimicrobiales bacterium
GGTGCCCCGGTCGTATTCCAGGAAGAAGGCGACCTCGGTACCGGCCTCGGCCCACACGCCGTAGCCGTCCGGTCGCACCACCTCGCCCCAGGTGGCCCGGCATCGCCGCTCGGGCCACCAGAGGCGCAGCTCGGCATCTTCGGCTCGCCTCGCCACGCCGACGAGCGAGCAAAAGAACCCGTTCACCCCGACCCGATGGGCGAGCTGGGTGCTGCCCGCCAAGCCGAGGGCGCGGTCGCGCCGCCAGTGCAGCTCCTCGACTTCGACCCCGCGCTCGGCCGCAACGACCATGGCGCCAACCGCGTCGAGCACCCAGTGGTTCGGCGCGGTGCCCACCTTCCGGAAGGGACGGAAGCGGTCGAGCACCCTCAGCCGGTACAGCTTTGCCAGACGGTGACGGGCCGAGATGGGGCTGTCGAACGCGACCCCCGCGATCTGATCCGTCGTGAGCACACGATGCTCGGAGAGCAGCGAGCAGGTGTAGCGGTCGCGGTCGGTGAGGTGCCGAGTGGCCGAGGTGATGAGGTCCTCGGAGAGGCGCAGCCGCGGCCGGCCACCGCCGGAAGAAGAAGGAAAACATGAAGAGGATGTATGCGAAGTCGGAGGAGGCAACGTCCGGGTCAAGCGGCATCACCGCCAGCGTCATCGGCGTCCTCCCGGCCCGTGAGGCCCGGCAACTTGAAACCGTCCGAGGCATCGTCCGGGGAATTTGCCTGCGATCGTCCGGCCCACCGGCTCTCGACCTTCAGCTCGCGGGAACGCCGGTCCCGCTCGCTCAACCCAAAGAGCTCGCGCGACATGGCGCGCACGAGCTCGGCCCTTCCCGATACCGCCGGGCCAGCCGGGCGGGTCCGGAAGGTGAAGGCGGCGCTCTCCTCGCCCTGGACGACCAGGCGAGCCGCGGCCTGGTAGGCGCCGAGGTGGGACAGGTCGTGCTCGCTCAGGTCGGGCGCGACGTCGCGCTCCAGACGATGGGCGTCCTTCGTCGAACACCGGAAGAGCACCTTCGATCGCGCGTTAGCTGACACCGCCTCGGTGAGGTCGGCGGGAAGCTGTTCCAGGTGCTGGTGGGCGAGGACCAGGCCGAGGCCGTATGCGCGGGCCTCGGCCAGGATGTCCTCCAGGCTCCCGGGCATGGCAAGGAAGTTCTGGCACTCGTCGAGGTACAAGCCGCACGGTCGGCCCCAGCGGCCGCCCCGGGCCCGAGTGGTTGCCGCCTGCCAGACCTGGGCGACCAGAAGCGAGCCCAGGAGCCGGGCCGACTCGTCTCCGAGCACGCCCTTCGGCAGCCGGCACAGGAGCACCCCGCCGTCGAGCACCTCGTCCAGAGAGAAGCTCGTGGTCCCGGTGCCGACCACCGCCCGGACGAACGGCCGTAGCAGGAAGGCACGCAGCTTGTTCGTGACCGGCCCGATGACCGCCGCCCGGGCGCCATCGGACAGCGAGTCGTAAGCCCGCCAGAAGCTCCGGAGGACCGGGTCCTGGACGGCCGAGAGCAGGGGAGCCCGGTAGAGCGGGTCGGTCAGGAGCTTGGGAATCTGGGCCAGATTCGCTCCGGGGTGGAAGCGCAGGGTGAGGCACGCCGCCCGCAGCACGTCGTCGGTGCGTGGTCCCCATGCCGACTGGAACAGGCGGTGCATCACGCCGACCACCTGGTCGACGGCGAGGTGGACGTCACGGCCGCCGAGCACGTTCAGCGCCGGCGGCTCGGGATCCTCGGCGTCGATGACGACCGTCCGCTCCTCAGCCCCGTCGGGAAGGCGATCGAGGATGTCTTCGATGAGGGCGCCCTTGGGGTCGATGACAACGGTGCTGCGCCCGTCGGTCACGTCGCCGAGCACCATGTTGAGGAGCAGCGTCGACTTGCCAGAGCCGGTCGCGCCCATGACGTGCATGTGGTAGGCGGCGTCACGCGGAGCCAGCGCGACCGTGCGTCGAGGGCCGGCGTCGGCATCCCCCAGGATCCTTCCCTCGCCGCCGACCTCAGGCGGAGGGGACACCCGCTTGGCGCCAGCGCGGGCGAGGCCCGGGACGTCGCGGTCGAGCGGCAGGTGCGCCAGCGCGGCAAGCTCCGGGACCGAGTACAGGTCGCAGCGGCTCATGCGCCGGGAGCAGAGCGTTGCTGCCGGTCGGGAGAGACGGTGGGGAACGAGGTGGTTCTCGGCGGCGTACGAACCGAACGACGCGCAGAGGGCGCGGGTGCGGTTGCGAAGTCGTCGCGTCGTCGATCGGTCGTCGCAAGTCGATGACACCACGATGCGGACGGATGCCTCGAAGCACGGGCGGCTGACCTTGTCGCGGGCAGCCGGAAGCTCGGGACGGTGGATAGGAGTGGGCTGCGGACGCACCCGCGCCGGCGTCGTCGGTCCAGGAGTCACCATGTCGAGCAGGCCGTGGATCACTGGACCGACGATCCGCACGATCGGTGCGGGCGTCGGGACGCCCTGCATGTTGAGCAGGCCGCGCTGGGCCTTGCCGAGGCGTCGTC
>DATGGF010000223.1:0-3613 GCA_035308625.1 Acidimicrobiales bacterium
CCCTGTTCTTTCAGAAAACTCTCGAAATGAAAACAGTGCGACGGGACCAAAGATCAGACCAGAAAAAATGTCCGCAATGATTTCACCCGCCCAATCTTTTGCTGCCGCGCTGAACACGTAGGCCGAGTGCAATAGCTCAGCTTCATGTTCAGGTGCCGCTTCATTGAAGACATCCCGCGCTTCAGGCACATTGAGCCCATCTGAAACTTCATAGAACGAGTCGAGGGCATGACCGATTTCATGACCAACCAAGACGCCATGAAGCAACGTTGAATCACGTTCGATGCTTGGAAGTTGAAATTCTCTAAAGACGGGACGTTCTGACTGATCGTTCTCATTGCCTGAGTACCAGTCAACGGGATGATCCCAATCGCGGGTGGCATAACTGTATTCGTCGGACCCCCAGAGAATTGGGATGACATGCCAGTCGGGACAAAGTGAACTAAGGAGATCCTCTACAACAAGTTCGTATTCGGTCGGAACTCGTGAAGCTTGAGCTCCCAAGAGGATCGGCAGGTAATACATCGTGACGTCAGCCACGGCATCCTGAACGTCAGTCAGAAGCTGGTTCCGGAACTCGTCCCGATCGCCCTCGTCGAGTCCGCTCAGTGCATCCCATCGGCCAGTGAAGTCCGACCCAAGAACCCCTAGGAGTTCTCTCAACGCCGTGGCGAATTCGATCGCACCCTGAGTAAGCCTGTCGGGGCGTCCTGAGGCTTCTTGGACTGCGCCATCGAGCCGGGCAAGGCGTTCTAGAAAGAGCGCCCGATTCTGTTGGTCGGAGTTCGCCACATCAGCGCCGCCGGTCCCGACTTCTGCGTTCGACTGGGCGACTAGGCGACCCAGACATCACTCGCCGGAGTTGGCCAAGCTTCTCGATGACTGAGTCCAGTTCTTCACTGGGCGCAGGATCGATCCGCGCCAAGCTATCCAATAGGTCCGACACCTCCCGAAGCCTGTTCAATCCCTCGGATGGAAAGGCCGCCTGGGCGTGAGCCAGTAGCTGGATTTGTGGGCGGTATGAGCCCAGGGGGCGGGCGGACTCCGCTGTTGTCCCGGACACGGTGGGCATCGCAAGCTGCGTTCCCGCCGAACGCAACGCCGTGGCGGCGCCTTCCGGCTTCGCCCCGGTAGAACGCCAGAGGGCAAGGATTTCGGCAGCGCGGCCCAGGCTTTGGCGAGTCGAGAGGTCCCGCATTTCCCGCGGAAGGTCGTCTGAACTGCGGGTTTCCGATAACCCTCTCACGCTGAGCCTCCTTACGAACATATGTTCGATCCTAGCGGAGTAGCCTCGTGCTCGTGCGAACATTGTATGACTTGTAATACCGTGTTGCTGTGAACCTAGGGGAGCCAGATCCCCGAACTGTAAGCGGACCCCGCCACAACGTCTCCCTGTCGGCCGAAATGATCGACCACCTCGGGGTCCGAACGGGCGAGCGCGTCTATGTGATGGCCAATCCCGACCGACCAAACACCCTGGTCATCATGAACGCGGAGATGATGCAGGACATCGTGCGGAAGGGCTGGATAAGCCTCTAATTCACAGATGAACCGTCGTGAGCGGGCCCTCGGCGGACCACCGGGCCACGCAACGGACCTATCGGCCGTCCCCGCTACCAGCCAAATGCCTTGTCTGGACCGTACGGACTCCATCCGTCCAGAAATGGCTTCAAGTCCTCGGCCGCTGGCTCCGGAACAGCCGGCATTTCAAGGCGACGTTGCAACGGATCAAGCATCAGTGCGCGGCGCTCTGCCCATTCGAACCACTCTCTCGCTGACCGTGCGTCCTCGGGAATATTGATGGTGGCTATCGCCGACCGCATCGCATCGAGGTACTCACCGATCCGACGGGCACGAAGCCAGTCGTCCATCTGATTTTCAAGGACCTGATCGCGATGTGCCTCGCGGTGGTCACGCTTCGCCTTTGCCATCGCCAGCTCCCAGCGCCTGCGTCGGATCTTCTCTGCCTCAATCGCGGCGAGCTTCGCTCTCTCCGCTTCGTCCGCTCGGAGCTCAATCTCCTGGAGCACCTGCGGCAACAGATCGTCCAAGCGCTGGGTGGATGAATCTGTCCACTTGGACTGGCGGTGCTCGACACCTCCGGACAAATGGATGCTGAGGCGCTCACTGGGCTTGAGGTCATGTTTCGGAATCCGGAACCAGCTATCTCGGGCGGCTCTTGCCAATTCAGCTGGGGTGGGCGTGTGGGGTATTCGGTCGACTATTTGACGCACCTGGACGCCGACCGCATGGCCATCGATGACAATCGCGAAATGGTCCTTGCTCTCTCGGTATCGAAAGCCGTTCCCGCTGTGGGTGACCGTGGTCTCTTTCACCAGGTAGCCCCGCCGAGAAGCCTCGATCACTAGGGCTTGGATGAGAAGGAGGGCGCGTCGACTGCCAGATCCATCGATGCCGAGAGAAGAGTGAGGGCCTTGCAACGAGACCACCACCGGGTGCGGTCTCCGGAGGACCCTGGGCACTTCGAGCGGATCCAGCAAGGCGTTCAGCCAGGCCGGGGCATCTTCGAGCCGGATGACATACGTCGCACTCCAGCGACTGCCCTTCGTGACGAGCTGCTTGCCTTCGGGCACCTTGCCGAACCTGATGGCCGCAGCCACTCGGGCCTCGTACTTCGCCCGGTGCGGCGGATCAACCCTGAGCTCACCACCGTTGCTGACCAGGTCGGCAATGAGCTGCTCCGTGGGAGCTGGGGGCCGAGGGATCTGTCTCGTCTCCAGACAACCCAGGGGGACGCCCCTCCGAACGACCTGGCGGGTTCCCCTTCTTGTTGGTCGGTCCGGTGCTTGTCTCGCAGCCACAGCCGCCGTCAGAACTCCTCCTTCGGCAGCGGGGTAATTGCCATGTCGAAGGTAGTGAATTCCGGAGTCCGTCGAGGCCGCTCGCCACACACCCCCCTTCCTCGACAGCGTTATCAGGCGTCGATTCCGGAGCGCGACGGCTGTTGTCTTATGTGAGTGCCCCTTCATGACGCCGCTAGGGCACCCATCGGCTATCCACTGCAGGACCTCGACTTGGCGAGGGTTCAAACGAGAGTTGCGCTGGACCACGGGCCACCTGTGTAGTGGCTAGCACTAGAGGAGGGCCAAAAGGCGATCACGCAACGCCTCGATCGTGGAGCCTCTGTTTGGGACGGACGCCGACGACGGCGTCATGGCGCATTCATCGCGCATTCGGGTCGGTTCGTGGTGGTTCGCCGAGGTCCGTCGGCTCGCTGACCCGCCGTTGGTGGCGTTCGCCGCTTCAGGCTGGGTGGTCTCCCAAGCTGCTGGGAACGCCAGTTCGACTCAACACAACTCCCTCGTCGCCCGCGACCAGCCTTCGCCGAGCGTCCGCCACCCGAGAGCTCGCCTAAGGCCAGAGTGACCCACGGCCGTGGGCAACACAAAATGCATCGAGATGGGGACGATGCCAAGCTGTCGGTAAGACAAAAGCGGGCGTTAGCCCAGAGCGCTCTTCGAGCCAGGTACGAAGCTGCGGTTTGAATTTTGCAGTAATCCGGAATACAGCCACATTTGTAGTCACCGCTGGTTGTCCCTGAACGCCGCGAGCTTCCATCAACTTGTAGATCCATTTTTCACTGAGGTGCGCT
>DATGGF010000224.1:0-10370 GCA_035308625.1 Acidimicrobiales bacterium
CCTCGTCCACCAGGGATGGTCGGGTCGGACCTGGGCCGATCACGGGGCGCTCGACGATCCGGGTGACACCCATCTTCGTCCGTTCACCAGCACCGCCCAGGTCCCAGTCGTCGGGGGCCGGCGCTACGAGGCGGTCAACCAATTCGTGTCGACCGGGGTGGTCCCGGCCGTGGTGGTCTGGCCACGGCCCCGAGTCCCACTGGCCCTGCGCCTGCTGGTGTGGCTGGTGGCGGTCCTACTCGCCGCCGCCATCGCCGGTCTCGTCATCCACAAGGTCCGCCCGAAGTGGCTTCGGGCGGTCGAGGTCACCGCCGGGGCGGCGCAGCCGGCAGCCCACGCCTCGAGTGGGACCGGCTCGAAGTCCTCCACCACGCACAGCCCCGCCGGGCGACAGACTCACCCCCATCCCACCGCGCCGGTGAGCGAGACGTCGACAGGCCTCAACAACGCATCGGTGGCCGTGGCGGCTCCCGACTACGACGTCGTCGTGACCACCCAGGCGGCGTGCTGGGTCGAGGTGACTGGCCCGGGGTCGTTCAAGCCGACGTTCTCATCGGTTCTCCCGGCGGGTTCGACCCGGACATTCCCGTCCACCCAAGGGCAGCTGACGGTCCTCCTCGGTGCGAGCCACGTCGTCGTGCAGGTCCAGATGGCGGGCAAGACCGTGCCCGGGTGGCAGTTCACCCCGACCGCCGTCCCGTTCACGCTGAACTTCTCCAGCGCCGGCTGACCACGTCTCTCAGGGGCGGGCGGAGTGACGCCGCCGGGGTCCGAAGGCGGGGCAAGCGTGAGGTACCACACGCCATTGGCCTGTACACGGGCGTCAACTTCGTGTCAACGCCTGTGGGGCTAGCTGGAATCGAACCAGCGACCTCAGCATTATCAGTGCTGCGCTCTAACCGGCTGAGCTATAGCCCCCGAAATCGAGACCGTGAGCCCCGAAGTCGAGGCGTCAGGCTAACACCGCGTCTAGCAAGTCAGGCGAGGGCCGGTTCCTCTTCTTCGCTCGCCACGGCGGCCACGGCGGCGACGGCATGACCCTCGTCGAGGCTCATCAGGCGGACCCCGGTGGCGTCACGTCCTTGCGCGGCGATCTCGCGTACGGCGGTGCGGATGACCACGCCGCCGGTGGACACCAGCAGGATCTCGTCGTCGAGCGCGGCCATGAAGGCCGCGACCACCCGGCCGCGCACCGCTGTCAGGCGGATGGCCCGGACCCCTTGGCCTCCCCGGCCCTGACGGCCGAAGTGATCCATCTTCGTCCGCTTCCCGTAACCGGCATCGGTGACGACGAGGATGTCCTTGTCCTCCCGCACGACGTCGCACGACACCACTTCGTCGTCAGCCCGCATCCGCATACCGCGTACCCCGGCGGCGTCGCGGCCCATGGGACGGACGTCGTGCTCGGAGAACCGAATCCCGGCGCCGTTCCGGCTGACCATGACCACGTCATCGTCGCCCGACGTGGGCACCACCCGGACGAGCTCGTCCCCTGACCGCAGCGCTATGGCGATGAAGCCCTCGCGGCGGGACTTGTCGTACTCGGTGAACGCTGTCTTCTTCACCTGACCGGACTTGGTGGCGAACAAGAGGTAGCCCCCCGAATCGAAGTCGCGGGTGGCCACCAGCGCCTGGATGTGCTCGTCGGGGGCCAGCGGAAGAAGGTTTACCGCCGCGGTGCCCCGGGCTGTGCGTTCCTTCTGCGGGACCTCGTGGGCGCGCAGGCGGTACACCCGGCCTCGGTTGGAGAAGAGCAGCAGATAGGCGAGGGCGGTGGTGTGGACCACGTGGGCCACCAAGTCCTCTTCCTTGAGCTTCGCCCCCCGCACGCCGCGGCCGCCGCGGCCCTGCGTCCGGAACGCGTCGGCCGGAACCGACTTGATATAGCCCGCTCTCGTCATGGTGACGACGAGCTCCTCGTCCTCGATGAGGTCTTCGACCCCCATCTCGCCGGGGTCGTGGGTGACGCGGGTACGACGCGGGTCGGCGAACTTCTCCTTGATCGCCTGCATCTCGCCGGCGATCACGGCCCGCAACTTGGCGGGGTCGGCCAGGATGGCCTCGAGCGCCGCGATCGTCTCGCGGAGCTTGGTCATCTCCTCCTCGAGCTCCGACCGGCCGAGCCGCGTGAGCCGGCCCAGCGTCATGTCGAGGATGTGGTTCGCCTGCTCCTCCGAGAACGAGAACGGCTCGGCCATGAGTGCGGTGCGCGCCGCCGGTCGGTCATCCGACGCCCGGATGGCGGCGATGACGGCGTCGAGCATGTCGATGGCCTTGAGCAGCCCCTCGACGATGTGGGCCCGGTCCCGGGCCTTGGCCAGGCGAAATTCGGATCGGCGGGTCACCACCTCGATCTGGTGAGCCACGTAAGCGCTCAGCGCCTGAGCCAGGTTGAGCGTCCGGGGGACGCCGTCGACCAGCGCGACCGTGTTCACGCCGAAGCTCACCTGCATGGGGGTGTGCTTGTACAAGTTGTTGAGCACGACGTTGGCGTTGGCGTCACGCTTGAGCTCGATGACCAGCCGGGTCTGACGGCCGGCGGAGTCGTTCTGGGTCCGGCTGATGCCGTCGAGGTCGCCGGACTTGACCAGGTCGGCGATCTTCTTCTCCACCACCTCGACCGAGGTCTGATAGGGGAACTCGGTGACCACGATGCGCGACGTGCCCTTGACCTCGTCGATCTCCGCCACCGCCCGGAGCTTGATGGAGCCGCGACCGGTGCGGGCCGCGTCGAGGATCCCCTGGCGGCCGAGGATCATGGCGCCCGTCGGGAAGTCAGGGCCCTTCACGAACTGCAACAAGTCGTCTGGGGTCGCCTCGGGGTGCTCGAGCACGTGCAACGTGGCGTCGATGATCTCGCCCAGGTTGTGAGGGGGGATGTTGGTGGCCATGCCGACGGCGATGCCCTGGGACCCGTTGACCAGGAGGTTGGGGAAGCGGGCCGGCAGCACACTCGGCTCCTGCTGCGTGCCGTCGTAGTTGGAGTCGAAGTCGACCGTGTCCTCGTCGATGCCGGCCATGAGCTCCAGGGCCAACGGGGCCAGACGCGACTCGGTGTAGCGCATGGCCGCCGGGCCCTCGTCCGGGCCCGTGCCCCCGAAGTTCCCGTGGCCGTCGATGAGGGGGTGCCGGAGGCTGAACTCCTGCACCATCCGGGCCAGTGCGTCGTAGATGGCCGTGTCGCCGTGCGGGTGGTACGCCCCCATGACCTCGCCCACCACACGGGCACACTTGGCGTGCGGGCGGTCGGGACGCAGGTTCTGGTCGTACATCGAGTAGAGGATGCGGCGGTGCACCGGCTTGAGCCCGTCACGCACGTCGGGCAAGGCCCTGGAGACGATGACCGACATGGAGTACTCGAGGAACGAGCGCTCCATCTCCTCCTGGATCTCGATGGGCTCGATGGCCAGGGCCACGTCGAGTTCGCCGGCGCCGTTGCCCTCGGGCTCTGTCGGGGTGGCGCCGTCACGCGGGCCCTGTCCGTTGCCGCGTCTGGCCATGTCCTGCTTCGTCCCTCCTCATGCGGCCAGCGACAGCCGGCCCGCGCTCCTCAGAAGTCGAGGAAGCGCACGTCCTTGGCGTTGGTCTGGATGAACTGGCGTCGGAGATCGACGTCGTCGCCCATCAGCACCGAACAGACCTCGTCGGCCAACGCCGCCTGCTCGACGGCGATCTGGAGCAACGAGCGCTTCCCCGGCTCCATGGTGGTGTCGCGCAATTCGTGGAAGTCCATCTCGCCGAGGCCCTTGAGCCGTTGGAACTCAGCCTTGTGGTTCGGGTTCTCGGCTAGGAACGCTGCTTTGGCCGCATCGTCCTTCAGGTAGATCTTCTCCTTGCCCACCAAGGTGGAGTACAGCGGCGGCTGGGCCACGTACACGAAGCCGCCTTCGACCAGCGGCCGCATCTGGCGGAAGAAGAAGGTGAGTAACAACGTCCGGATGTGTGATCCGTCGACATCCGCGTCGGCCAGGATGATCACTTTGTGGTAGCGGATCTTCTGCACGTCGAAGTCGTCGGCCAAGCCGGCGCCGATGGCGGAGATGAGGGCTTGGATCTCCGTGTTCTTGAGCATCTTGTCGATGCGGGCCCGCTCGACGTTCAAGATCTTGCCCCGGATGGGCAAGATGGCCTGGGTGCGCGGATTCCGGGCATCCTTGGCCGAGCCGCCGGCCGAGTTGCCCTCCACGATGAACAGTTCGCTCTCACGCGGGTCCCGTGACGAGCAGTCGACCAGCTTCCCGGGAAGCCCAGCCCCGTCGAGCGCCGACTTGCGGCGCGTCAGGTCTCGGGCGGTGCGCGCCGCCACCCGGGCCCGGGCGGCCAGGGTCGACTTCTGCACGATCTGATTGGCCTCGCGGGGGTTCTCCTCCAGCCACTCACTCAGCTTCTTGTTGGTGCCCGTCTCCACCAGCGATCGGATGGAGACGTTCCCGAGCTTGGCCTTGGTCTGGCCCTCGAACTGCGGGTCGCGCAGGCGGACCGAGATGATGGCGGTCAGGCCCTCGCGGATGTCCTCACCCTGGAAGTTCTCGTCCTTCTCCTTGAGGGTTCCCTTGGCCCGGGCGTAGCGATTGACCGCATTGGTGAGGGCCTTCTTGAAGCCCTCTTCGTGCATGCCGCCCTCGATAGTGGCGATGCCGTTGGCGAACGAGTGGATCGACTCGTGGAAGCCGGTGTTCCACTGCAGCGCGACCTCGACCTCCTGGTCGTCCTCCGCCTGGGTGAACGAGCTCACCTTGCGGAACAACGCTTCTTTGGCGGCGTTGAGGTGCTTCACGTAGTCGACGATGCCGCCGGTGTAACGGTACGGGTCCGGCTTCTGTTCGCGGCCCGGCCGCTCGTCGACGAAGCGGATCTCCAGACCCTTGTTCAGGAAGGCCATCACCTGGAGTCGCTCGAGAATCGTCTGGGCCCGGAACTCGGTCTCTTCGAAGATGGTGGGATCGGGCCAGAAGGTCACCGTGGTGCCCGTACGTCCACGAGGAGCCGGGCCGGTGACGGTGAGCGGCTTCTTCATTTCGCCGCCGTTGGAGAACTCAGCCACGTGATGGTCCCCGTCGCGGTCGACCTCGAGGGTGAGGTGCGTCGAAAGGGCGTTCACGACCGACACACCGACACCGTGCAGTCCGCCCGAGACCTTGTAGCCCGATCCCCCGAATTTCCCTCCGGCGTGGAGCGTGGTGAGGACGAGCTCGGCAGCCGAGCGGTCGGGATATTGGGGATGCGGCCCGACCGGGATGCCCCGGCCGTTGTCGACCACCCGGCAACCACCGTCGGCCAGCAGGGTCACGTCGATACGGGTGCAGAAGCCCGCCATGGCCTCGTCGACCGAGTTGTCCACGACCTCCCAGACCAGGTGGTGCAGGCCGGTCGGACCGGTAGAGCCGATGTACATCCCCGGCCGTTTCCGGACCGGTTCGAGCCCTTCCAGGATCGTGATGTCACTGGCGTCGTACGAGGGCGAGCGGGATCCGTCGTCCATTGGCACCTCAGCGTTCAGCGCCACGAACCGCGCCCTTTCCCACTTCGAATTGGCCGACAGACACCGCCGCGTCGCGACGTCCCAGGGGTGGTTCGCCGAGCGGTGCCGATGGCCTCGATTGTACCAGGAGGCCGTGTCCCGACCGGCCCCGGAAGCGCCCTCCGGACCGTGTGGCCAGGCCCTGCAAACCGTCGACGGCGTGGCCCCGCGTGCACCTCAAACGATCACGTCGTGACGCGGATCTCCAGACGGGCCGGCGCGTGCTCAGACCCGCAGGCGTCCCGGACGCGATCGAGGATCTCGGGCGTCAGGTGTCGCACCTGGGATGCCCAGGCCGGATGATCGACGGCCACGACGAGCGCGTCGTCGTGAAGACGAACCGGGCGGACATGGGCGGCCATGGATGCGCCGACGACCTCCTCCCATCGTCCGAATACCGCTGTCAGGACGTCGGGCCTGGGCCCACCCAGCCGCTCCGACACGGCCCGGAGCGACTCCGACAGCTTGACCGGGTCATCCGTAGATCCCCGGCGCCGGTCGCGCCGGTCGCGCCGGCGGACCGGCCACGGGCCGGCAGCGTCGCGCATCTTCAGCGGACCCCACCGCTGCCGACGAGCCGCCCGTGGGCCACCTCGACCACCCGATCCGGCGTCACTGCCGGCGGCGGGTCCACCGCCGTTGTGAGCAGGGTCTGTCCGGGCGGCATCTGCTCCACCAGGGCGGTGGCCCGGTGGTGATCCAGTTCCGAGAACACGTCGTCGAGCAAGAGGATCGGCGGTTCGTCGTGCTGGGCGCAGGCCAGCTGGTGCGCGGCCAGGCGCAGGGCGAGCGCCACCGAGCGCTGCTCGCCCTGTGATGCCTGGCTGCGAGCGGGACGGCCTTCCACGGTCACCTCGAGTTCGTCGCGGTGGGGTCCGACCGTGGTGACCTGCCGGCGGACGTCGTCTCGTCGTGCCTCGGCCAAGGCGCGGTCGAGGGTGCCCTCCCAGGAGCGGCGGTACCCGAGCACGATGTCCCGGTTTCCGGTCCCGGCCAGCCGTCGGTAGGCATCGGCGACCAACGGCCCGAGCGTGGCGGCCAACTCCTCTCTTGCCGCGGCGAGCTCCTCGCCGGCAGCGGCCAGGCGCGCGTCCCAGACGTCAAGCGACGCGTCGATCGCCTCAGGGCCGGCCCGGCTGGCCTGACGGAGCAGCGCTCCTCGCTGGCGCAGTATGCGCTCGACTTCGTCGTGCAGGGACTCGAAACGGGGGTGACCACCCACGAGGACCTCATCGAGATAGTCACGACGGTGTGCCGGGCCGTCTTGCACCAGGGCCAGGTCGTCTGGGGAGAACACCGACACGCGCACAGCCTGTCCCAAGTCGACGCGGCGGCGAACAGCCTGGCGGTTGACCTGCGTTCGGGCCGTGCCCTGCGCCGGCAACTCGGCTTCGATCAACACCGCGCGGGCTCCGCTTGTGGCCTCGGCTCGCACAATTGCCCGAGGAGCGCCGGTGCGCACGATCGCCTCGCGGGGGGCGCCGCGAAACGAGCGCATGGTGGCCAGCCACCCCACCGCCTCGAGCAGCGAGGTCTTCCCGGCGCCGTTCTCGCCCCGCAGCACGGTGAGCCCGGCGAGGTCGGGTTCGAAGACGGTCGCCTCGAAACACCGGAAGTCCGTCAACCACAACGACGTGATCGCCATGACGGCGGCGCGGGAACCGCTACGACACGCGCACGGGCATGAGCAGATACCGGTAGTCGTCGTGCTCCGGACCTCGAACCGTGGCGGGTTTGGTGGCATCCAGGGTCTCGAGGAGCACCTCGTCGCCCAACACAGCCTCCACCCCTTCGATCAAGTACGTCGGGTTGAACGCCACGGTGAGTTCCTCGCCCTCATAGTCGGCGTCCACCTCCTCGCTGGCGTGACCGACCTCTTGGGACACCACGGTCAGTTCCACGCCGCCGGGGCGCATGGACATACGCACCGGGGTGGTGTTGTCCCGGACCAACAACCTGACCCTGCGCAGGGCGTCGAGCAATGCTTCTTGGCCGACCCGGAGGCGATTGGGATACCCCGGCGGGATGAGCTGTCGGTAGTCGGGGAACCGGCCGTCGAGGAGCCTGGTTGTGAGCCGGACGCCGGCAGCCGTGAACGTGGCGTCCAACTCGCTCACCGAGAACCCGACAGTTGGGCCCGCCTCCTCCTTGCCACCGGCTGGCAGGAGGCGCTGGAGCTCGGTCAACGCTCGGGCCGGGACGAGGATCTGCTCGGTCCCCTCTGGGAGGGGGCCCGTTCCCGTCAGGTCCCGCAGGGCGAGTCGATACGAGTCGGTCGCCACCAGGCGAAGCCCATCCCCTTCGCCCGCCACCAGCACGCCGGTCAGCAGCGGCCGGGCGTCATCCCCGGAGGCCGCCCGCACGACCTGCCGCAGCGCCTCGGCCAAGGCCCCCGCGGGGAGTGTCACCTGGTCGGGGCGGGGATCGGGCAGAACCGGGTAGTCCTCCACCGGGTACGTCCTGACCACGAACCGCGAACGGGCGGCCGAGATCTCGACCTCGTCATCGGCGCCCTCGACGGTTACCGCGCCCGGCTCGAGGGCCCGGACGATGTCGGCCGCGAGCCGGGCCGGCGCCACCACCGCCCCGTCATCGAGGCCGATGGCCTCCAGATCGACGCGCAGTGTCAGGTCCAAGTCGGTGCCGACCGCGGTGAGTTGGTTCCCCACGATCTCCAGGCGCACACCCGACAACGTCGCCGTGGCGGAGCCACGACCGGTGACGGCTCGGCTGGCAGTGGTGAGTGCCTCGACGAGGGTGTCTCGCTCGCAGCGGAACTTCACACAGGGTCCTTTCCAAAAGAGGAATGTAATTCTTAGAGGAGTAGTAGTAGGTGATGTGGATTGTGGACAAACCAGTCTTAGGGCTGGTGGCGGGGCATATAGCCATCCACCGGGACTGGGTGTGTCGTCCACTGTCCGATCCGGCGATCAGCTGGGGCGCTCCGGTGGTCCACGGAGGAGGGGTGACGGTCCACAGCTCGGCGCCCATGACCCACAGGGTCATGCACCGCCTTTGATCCGGATGATGAGCTCAGTGACCTGGTCGTAGATCTGACGGCGCTCCTTCATCAGTCCGCCGATCTTCTCGACCGCGTGCATCACGGTGGTGTGGTCACGGCCACCGAACTCCCGGGCGATGGCCGGGTACGAGAAGTCGGTCATCTCCCGGAACACGTACATACCGATCTGGCGGGCGATGACGAGGGGCCGGCGCCGCGACGCGCCACACAGGTCCTCCACCGTGAAACCGAAGGTCGAGGCTGTGGCCTCGAGGATCATGGCGGCGGTGATCTGGCGAGGGTGGCCGGCCGAGACGATGTCGGACAGGACGTGCTCGGCCAGTTCGCGCGACAGCAGTTGGTGGTTCAGGCTGCCATAGGCGGTTACCCGGATGAGCGCGCCTTCGAGCTCCCGGATGTTGTCCTTTACATGGGTGGCGATGAACTCGAGCACCTCGTCGGGCACGGGCACCGGTTCGTGCTCCGCCTTCTTTCGCAGAATGGCCAGCCGCGTCTCGAGCTCAGGGGGTTGGACGTCGGTGATGAGGCCGGACAGGAAGCGGCTGCGGAGCCGGTCTTCGAGAGTCGCTATGGACTTCGGTGGCCGATCGGAGGTGAGAACCACCTGTTTGGAGGCGCCGTAGAGGTGGTTGAACGTGTGGAAGAATTCTTCCTGGAGCGACTCTTTGCCCTCCATGAATTGCACGTCGTCGATCAGCAGCACGTCGCAATCCCGGTACCGGCGCTTGAATGCCGTGGTTGTGTTGTTCCGGATGGCGTCGACGAACTCGTTCATGAACGTCTCGGTCGAGACGTAGCGGACGTGGCGCCCGGGGAAGTTCTCGATCACGTAGTTCCCGATGGCGTGGAGGAGGTGGGTCTTCCCCAGTCCGGCGCCACCGTGGATGAACAATGGGTTGTACGAACGGGCCGGCATCTCGGCCACCGCGAGCGTGGCGGCATGGGCAAAGCGGTTCGAGGATCCTGTGACGAAGGCGTCGAAGGTGTATCGAGGGTCGAGTCCGACCTCCAGTGATCGGTCGCCCGATCTCGAGCTGGTGCGACGGGTTCCGGCCACCGCACCCGCCGACACGGCCGGTCCGGCAAGCGAGCTCGGCGGCACGGGTGACAGGGGCTCGTCATCGTCGATGTCGTCGGCCAACTGCGCCGGCGCCACCTCCACGCGGATCTTCACCTCATGGCCAACTGCGTCGCAGGCCGCGGAATTGAGCAGGGAGAGGAAGCGAGTCTCGACCCGGTCGCGCACCAACGTGTTTGGTGCGCTCAGCACGAGCAGGTCCCCGTCGAACGACGAAGGGGAGAGACCCGCGAGCCAAGTGCGCCAGGTGGCGTCGGAGACCTGATCCCGCAACACCTCGCCGGTGCGCTTCCACAGGTCGTTCACATCCTTCACCAGGGCCTCCACCCTCCGATCGCCAAATCTGTCCACAACGAGATCCACAGGTGTGGATGGCTCGTTGTCTTCATTCCGTTCACCTGGACGGCTGGCTGATGGCCCTGGGGAAGTGAGGACCTCCGGGCGCCATTGCGCTGCACGCCCGGCTCACCGAACGGTACACGGGTCGATCTGGTGCTGCTAGTGGCGACTGCGCCCGGGGATCGGGCACGTGGGCCCTTTTCCTGTTTGTTCCGATCTCGCGGCCCCCCGCCTGGTAGCCACAGTCACCCCCGCCTACCATGGTGTTCCACGACTCGGGCTGCCGGAAGCGTCTTCCGGAGTGTGCCCCGGCCGGCCCTGATCCTCCGGCCGGCCCCTGACGCAAGGAACGAGAGGGAGTGAAGCGCACCTACCAGCCCAATAACCGCAAAAGGGCCAAGAACCACGGC
>DATGGF010000225.1:0-3663 GCA_035308625.1 Acidimicrobiales bacterium
GCGCCGACAGGAGCAGGACATCGGAAGAGAGGCTCCAGATGTGCAGGTCGTGGACTTCGCTGATGGCCCCACCTTCGAGGATCGCCGCCTCCACGGCGTGGACGACGAGACCCTTCGGGGTGGATTCCAAGAGCACGTCGGCCACTTCACGAAGGAGCCCCGTGGCGCGAACGCCGATGACCAGCGCCACCACCAGTGCGACGGCAGGATCGAGCCAGTACAACCCACCGGCCACCAGGATGACGAGGCCGGTGACGGCTACGCAGATACCGGTCACGGCATCGGCGGTGGTGTCGAGCAAGATCGAGCGGACGTTCAGGTCGTCGTCGCCCCGCAGGACGAGGACCCCCAGGAACATCACCACGGCGGCCAGGGCGCTCACGGCGACCACCGGACCGCCGTGGACCGCTGGTGTTCCGTTCACCAGGCGCTCGAGTGCGACCACGATGACCACCGTCATGACCGCGACGACCAAGGCGGCATTGACCAGAGCGGCGAGGATCGTCGACCGCTCGTAGCCGTACGACCGCTTCACCGTCGGTGTTCTTCTTGACAGGCGGATGGTGAAGAGTGACAAGCCAATGGCGAGCGCGTCGGCCAAGTAGTCGCCCGCCGCCGACAGGACGCCGAGCGAGTGGGCGACGACACCAACGGCGACGAGCCCCACCAGCAGGGCCCCGTTCAGCCCGAAGACCACTGTGAGTCGCCGCTCCCTCGACATCGCTGTCAGCGTAGGCGGCTCAACCGGCCGATCCTTGGCTTGCCCCTATGGTGGACGTTGGTCCCATGGAAGCCCTCGACAGACCGGAACTGATCCACAGGGGCCTCGCACTCGAACGCACCACACTGGCCTGGAACGTGGTCGGCGTTGTCGTCCTGGCCTTCGCGGCCATTACCGCTCGCTCTGTGGCTCTGGGGGCCTTTGGGATCGATTCGGTGATCGAGATCGGTGCGAGCACGGTGGTCCTCTGGGAGTTGTCGGGAACCGGGGAAGCCCGTCAGCGCCTGGGTCTGCGGATCATCGGCATCGCCTTTCTCGCCCTTGCTCTCTATGTATCGGTGCAAAGCACCTTCGACTTGGTCGCCCGCTTTCATCCTCATCACAGCCCTGTCGGACTCGGTTGGACGGCTGCCACCGCCGTCGTCATGTTCCTCCTGGCTGCCGGAAAGGAGCGGACTGGTGAGGCGTTGGAGAACCCGGTGCTGCAGAAGGAGGGCAGGGTCACGTTCGCCGACGGACTGCTGGCGTCGGCAGTGCTCACCGGCATCCTTCTCAACACGGTCGCGGGCTGGTGGTGGGCCGACCCCGCTGCCGGGTACGTCATCCTCGTCTATGGCGTGAAGGAGGGCTGGGCCGCGCTCCGGGTCTGACCGGGCCGAAGGGAAGAATCCGTCCGGCTGACCGGCGGCGGTACAAGACCGATACCGTGGCGCCGTGGAGCTTCCCGAGCTGTTGGTCGCTGATGCTGCCGGGTGGCGAACCTGGCTCAATGGCCATCATGCGAAGTCACAAGGCGTGTGGCTTGTCCTCGCCAAGAAGGGCACGACAGGTCCGACAACGCTCTCCTATGACGAGGCACTCGACGAGGCAATCTGCTTCGGCTGGATCGACGGGCAGCTCGGGCGTCGTGACAACACAACGTTCCGGCGACGATTCACCCCCCGAAAGACCCAGAGCCCCTGGTCTCAACGCAACGTAGCCATAGCCGAGAGGTTGAGCGCCTCCGGCCGAATGCATCGATCAGGGGAAGACGAGATTCGACAGGCGAAAGCGGACGGTCGATGGAGCGGCGCCTACGCCGGACAAGCTGGCGCCGAGGTTCCACCGGACCTGACGAACGCCCTAGGAGCCAATCCCCGTGCTCAGGCGATGTTCCAGAAGCTCACGGCTGCGAACCGTTACTCCATCCTGTATCGGATCGGAAGCGCAAAGAAGCCCGAGACTCGGGCGAGACGCATCGAGAAGTTCGTGGAGATGCTGGCCCGTGGCGAGACCATTCATCCACAATGAGACAGGCCCACGGCAGGAGGTGACGATGGCTGATCCCAAGCTCCAGGTGACCGGGATAAACCACGTGGTTCTCCACGTCAACGATCTCGACCGATCGAAAAGGTTCTACACAGAGGTCCTTGGATTCGAGGACCGCAACATCTCCGACGGACCGCCCAATATGCGGGCGAGCTTTCTCCTGTGCGGCATGCAGGGCCTCGATCTCTTCGAGGTCCCTGGCGATGCCCATGGCGGCAAGGAGATGCACCACATGGCGATGAACGTGGCGGCTGAAGACCTCGACGAGCTCGTAGCCCTGCTCACCAGGGCGGGAGTCGATGCCTCGGCGCGGACTCCACGCAACTCGGTGTTCATCTCCGACCCCGACGGGCACCGGCTGGAGATGCTGCCCCGTACGGCCAGCGAGCGAGCTCGAGAACGCCAGGAGCCCGGTTACGAGTCGTAGTCGTCAAGGCCCGAGCAGCCAGCACTCCGGCTGCCCTACATCCGGCTCAGCAGGTCGTCCTTCTTCGTCTGGAACTCGGCGTCCGTGATGACGCCTGCGTCGTGCAGCTGAGCCAACTGGCGCAACTTGGTGGTGACGTCGTCGGCAGCCGATGGCGGGCTCACCACCGGAGCCGCCACCTCGGCCGGCGCCACCTGCCTCTGGGCTTGCGCGGGTTCGAAGAAGGTCGTCTTCACGAAATGGCAGAGGATCCAGGTGAGGATGATCCCGCCAATCACGGCGAAGATCTCTCCGAGCGGTGTCCACGTCAGCCACGGAGCGGAGCCGCTGACCATGACGGGCGCGAACATGGCCACGAACATGACGGCCAGCCATATTCCACCGACACCCAGACCCAGCAACGTCCAAGGGAGCCGGGCGATCACCTTGGCACGAATTCCCTGCATCGCCGCCGAGAGCATCATCGCCATGGCGATCACGGGCCAGATCCAGCCCGAGAAGGCCGCGACGGGGGTGTGTTGCAGGGTGGTGCCGGTGGATGTCCCCGACGTACTCACGAAATCCGGGTCGAAGATGCTGCCCAGAACTCCGCTGATGCAGAGACATCCGATGGCAACCGCCATCATCACGTAGGGGTAGCCGAGACTCGAGGACCAGGGGCGCGTCCCCTCGTCGGCGTCCAACGCCCTGTGATCGAGGAGAGCCATGGTGGGCCTCCTTTCACTCAACCCATCGAGCGTGGAATGACAGGGGTGACGCGCCTAGGGACCTTGTGCCCATGCGCAGGCGGTATGGGTGCCTTGGCGCGGCTCAGAAAATCAGGACCAGACGGCATCCTCAGCATCTGAGCAATGTCGGCGCCGACGCCGTCGGGATCGGACTCCAAGAGGTTGTGCTTGAGCTTCGCCACTTCCCTCTGGAGCTCCCGTCCGGACGGCGACCGTTGCCTGGTGCTAAGACTCGTTGAGCACACGGGGACCAGAGCGAAAAATGGAGGTGACCACGCAGTGAGAGCCAGGGCTTGCGTGGCCGTCGCCGCCCTCAGCGTCCTAACCAGCGCCTGCAGCACAGGTCCTTCCACCACGTCGGGCAGCACTGCCTCGTCGACGTCGGACACGTCGCGCCAGGCTTCGTCAGCTCAGGCGGCCGACAAGGTCCTCTCCCAGCAGGCCGACCTGAAGCTCTCCGATTTCCCCGCTGGGTGGAC
>DATGGF010000226.1:0-4382 GCA_035308625.1 Acidimicrobiales bacterium
GAGGTCCTCGCCCAGGAACGCTTCGTACACGTGGTCGGCCGCCACCGTGGCCGACATGGGCAGATATCCGCCCGTCAGTCCCTTGCCCAGGCAGAGGACGTCGGGCCGGATCCCACACCACTCGCTGGCGAACAGCCGTCCGGTGCGGCCGAAGCCGGTGGCCACCTCGTCGGCCACGACCAGCACGCCGCGTTCCTGGGCGGAGCGCACCACGGCCCCCACGTCGGCCGGCTCGGCTACCAGCATCCCCGCCGCGCCCTGCACCAGCGGCTCGAGCACCAGCGCGGCGAGCTCGTCACCGTGGCGCTCCAGGACGCCGAGCGCCTTCGTCGCCCAGTCGGCGTCGTCGTAGCCCGGCGTGCGCACCACCGGGAAGCGCAGGGCGTCGAAGAGATCGGTGCCGAAGCCACCGTCACCGAGCGACAGCGACCCCACGGTGTCGCCGTGGTAGGCGTTGCCCAGCGCCAGGTACTGGGTGCGCCCGGTTTCACCGAGGTTCACCCAGTACTGAAAGGCGATCTTCAGAGCCTGCTCCACCGCCGCGGCGCCGTCCGAGGCGAAGAGGAAGTGGGGACCGTCGACGGGCACCACCGCGGCCAGCGCCTCGGCCAGCTCCACGGCGGTCCGGCCGCCGTTGCCCAGCATGGTCGAGTGGGCCACCAGGTCGAGCTGCCGGCGCACGGCGGCGTCGAGCTCGGGCACCCGATGGCCCAGGGTGGTGACCCACAACGATGAGATGGCGTCGAGGTAGCGCCGGCCCTCGACATCGATGAGCTCGCGGCCTTCGGCCCGCTCCACCACGATCGGGTCGTTGTCGGGGTAGGCGGCCATCTGGGTGAAGCCGTGCCAGACGACCTCGACGTCGCGCTTCACCCACGAGTCGTGCGAGCCGGTCACAGGGGAAGTCTCGGCCGATGCTCCGGCGCCGTCCAGCCCGGGTCCGACGGCATCCGGCCTCACCGTTGGCCTGCGCCGGTCGGGAGCCTCAGAGCTGGGACCGCCCGCGATTGGTGACGCCGCGGCGGCGCCGCTCGATCTCGGCCGGGTCGACGCTCGGTCCGTGGAAGGTGGCGGCGGCGCGCCGCTCGAGCTTCCATGCTTCGCCGACGGTTCCGAGCGCCGACTCGGCATAGGTCTGGAGGATCCGTCGCAGGGCCGGCTGGTCGCTGCTCGTGATGTCGGTGGCCAGCTTCGTGGCGAAAGGCAGCAGCTCCTCGTGAGGTACCACGTGGTTGACCAGCCCCCAATCCAGCGCGGTAGCGGCGTCGACGAAGTTGCCGGTGGCGCTCATCTCCCGTGCCCGGCGCAGCCCGACGGCCTCGGGCAACAACACGGTCAGTCCCCACAGGGGCTGGACGCCGATGCGGGCGTGGGTGTCGGCGAAGCGGGCCCGTTCGGATGCGACGAGGAAGTCGCAGTTGAGGGCCAGCTCCAGCCCCCCGGTCACGGCCACGCCGTTGATCGCGCCGATGACGGGCTTCTCGGTGGCGAGCACCGTGCGCCGTCCGCGGCTGAACGACGTGTCGGCGCGGTCGGCCGCCGCGTCGGTGGCAGTCTCCGATGGCGGGTCGTTGAGGACGCCCCCGTCCTGCCCCAGCTCCTTCAGGTCCAGCCCCGCGCAGAAGGCGGGGTCGGCCCCGGTGAGGACGAGCACGTCGACGTCGACGTTGCGGTCGAGGTCGTCGACGATCCGCCGCATGGCGGCGACGAGCGCCCGGCTCATGGCGTTGCGAGCTTCCGGCCGATTGAGCGTGATGATGCCGACGCGGCCTTCGACAGTGGCGAGGACGACGTCGCTGACGTCGGAGCTGGATGCGGTCACGAGACGCTCCGCGCCCGGATCAGCGGGCGACGACCACGCTCGAGCCGTGGCCGAACAGGCCCTGGTTGGCGGTGACGCCGACGCTGGCCCCTTCCACCTGCCGGCCGGAGGCCTGGCCGCGCAGTTGCCACACGAGCTCGCACACCTGGGCGATGGCCTGGGCCGGGATGGCCTCGCCGAAACACGACAGGCCTCCGCTCGGGTTTACCGGAATGCGACCCCCCACGGCGGTGTCCCCGTCGCGCAGGAGGCGTTCGGCCTCGCCTTGCTTGCACAGCCCGATGTCCTCGTACCAGTCGAGCTCCAGGGCCGAGGACAGGTCGTAGACCTCGGCCACGTCGACGTCCTCGGGCCCGATGCCCGCCTCCTCGTAGGCGGCGTTGGCGATCGACTGGCGGAAGGCGGGTCCCAGCCCGTCGCCCACAGCGACGGCCGAGTCGGTGGCGAAGTTCGGCATCTCGATCACCGTCTGGGGGAAGCGCGGTGTCACCGTGGAGACGGCCGCCACGGTGACCGGGGAGCCGCCGCCGGCGTGGCGGCGGGCGAAGTCCATGCTCGACAGCACCAGCGCGGCACCGCCGTCGGAGGTGGCGCAGATCTCGAGCAGCCGCAGGGGGTCGGCCACCATGGGCGAGGCGAGCACCTCCTCGGCGGTGACCTCTTTGCGGTAGCGGGCGTTCGGGTTCTCGAGGCCATGGCGGGCGTTCTTGACCTTCACGGCGGCGAAGTCGTCCTCAGTGGCACCGAAGAGCTCCATGCGCCGGCGGGCGTACAGGGCGAAGTAGGTCGGGTTGGTGGCGCCGAGCAGGTGGAAACGCAGCCAGTCGGGGTCGTCCTTGCGCTCACCGCCCACCGGGGCGAAGAACCCCTTGGGTGTCGTGTCGGCGCCCACGACCAGCGCGACGTCGCACAGCCCGGCCAGGATCTGGGCCCGTGCCGCGGCGATGGCGGTGGCACCCGACGCGCAGGCCGCGTACGAGCTCGCCACCCGGGCGCCGCTCCAGCCCAGCGCCTGGGCGAAGGTGGCGCCGGCCACGAAGCCCGGATAGCCGTTGCGGATGGTGTCGGCGCCGGAGACGAATTGGATGTCGCGCCAAGCCAGACCGGCGTCGGCCAACGCAGCCCGCGCCGCGCTAAGGCCGTATTCGACAAAGTTGCGACCCCACTTGCCCCATGGGTGCATGCCGACTCCGAGAACCGCGACGCGCTCAGGCACCGGATGCTCCAGTTGGTTGCCACTTCCACACGAGGTATTCGTGGTCGTCGTCCTCGTAGAGGGTGCCGAGTACGAGTTCGACCTCGGTGCCCACGGCGAGGTCAGCGACACCCACGCTGGGCACGACTTGGCCCATGACGACCATCTTCTCGGCTGACAGCTCCACTGCGGCGATACAGAACGGCTCGTAGGGGTCGGCGGCCACGTACGGGGTGGGTGGCTGGTAGCAGGCGTCGGTGTAGGACCAGACCGTGCCCCGGGTGCTCAGCGGCACCTCGTCGAATTCCGTGCTGTCGCAGTCCGGGTTCCGGCAGAAGGCCGCTTCGCGGGGGAAGGCGAAGGTGCCGCACGACCGGCACCGGGTGCCGAGCAGGGTTGGCGGGTCCAGGCTGAACCAGCCCTCAACCGCCGGGACCTGGGTCTTGGTCGAGGCCATCGAAGAAGTCTAACGCCGCGTCAGTTTCCCTCCTCCAAACGTTGGTTACGACCCTTGATGCGTGGGCGGAAAGACCTCCACACGGGCCCGATGGTTCGGGGAGTGCTCGAGCTTCTGGTCACAGGTGATAAGTGGGGACTCGAGCATCTCGGCCAGCACCACGTACATGGCGTCGTAGGCGGTCATGTCTTCGCCCAGCGCCCAAGCCCGATCGACGAGCGATTCGTGCGGAAATCGGGCGATCGCCATGGCGGCATAGTCGAACCGTGCGTCGTTGGCCCTGTCGTCGCTCAGTTCGCCAGTGGCCACCAGACGTCGGAGTGCTGACAGAACTTCGACGTCGATCAGATGAGGGGCCGCGAGGTCGTCGGCGGAAAGACGCTCGACCAATCCCAGGGGCTTGTGGCGCGCGGCCAGCGCTTCGAGTACGGCTGAAGCGTCGACAACCAGCATGTTCAGCGAGCGACCCGATCGCTTCGCACAGCCTCGACGATGGCGGTCGCCGAAGCGCCACCCGAGCGCGCCGATGCCCGCGCCAGCACCTCGGCCATCGGAGGATAGGTGGCGAATCGCTCGAGTTGCTCGAGCACGAAGTCAGACAGAGACATGCCGGCGCCGGCCGCCCGGGACCGCAACACGGCGTGGACGGTATCGGGGACGTTGCGGACCTGGATCGTCTTCACCGCCTCCAGTGTACCACCTTGGGTGTGGTACACCCAAAATGCACCCAATCAGCCACGTGGTCCTGGTCAGAGGCTGGCGACTACGAGGACCAGGAGAACTACGGCGACCACCACCAGGGCAATGAGTCGGCGGCGGGCTCGCGTGCGGGCGAGCTCGGCGAGGAGCTCTGAGTCGTCGTGGCCCCCGTTGGTGCTGTAAGGACCTCCGCCCCAATCCCAGAAGTC
>DATGGF010000227.1:0-4539 GCA_035308625.1 Acidimicrobiales bacterium
TACACAGACTTCGAAGGCACCGGGCCGCTGGTGAAGGGGACCGGCACCCTCGTCGACGGCCAAGCCGTCGGCACGGGCTGCGTGTATCCCGCGTCGGTGTCGAACATCGGCAACCAGCTCACCGATGCGCAGCTCAGTTGGAAGGGGTACATGGGGGACATGGGCAATGTGCCCACCCGGGAAGCTGCCGTCTGCGGGCACCCGGCCCTCAACACTCAGGACCACACCCAGTCGGCGGTGGCGGGCGACGCCTACGTCAGCCGCCACGATCCCTTCGTGTACTTCCACTCGGTCATCGACGACCCTTCGTACTGTGACGCACACGTCGTCCCGCTCGGGAGCGTCTCCGGCGCACTTCCGTCTGGCGCGCCGACGGGCACCACGGGCCTGGCCACCGACCTCGGCAGCCTGGCCACCACGCCCAATCTCTCGTTCATCGTGCCCAACCTGTGCGACGACGGGCACGACTTCCCCTGCTCGAACGTGAAGAGCCCGGCCACGAGTGCGGTGGCCGATATCGATCTGTTCCTGCAGACGTGGGTGCCGAAGATCCTGAGCTCACCCGCGTACCAGCAAGACGGCATGCTCGTGATCACTTTCGACGAGGGATCCTTCCCGGGCGACGCCAGCGCCTGCTGCAACGAGGGTCCGGGCCCCGACTCGCCCTTGCCGGGCATCGAGGGGCTGGGGGGCGGCAAGGTCGGCGCCCTGGTGTTGTCGCCCTTCGTGAAGGGCGGAACCGTGTCGACGACCGCCTACAACCACTACTCGTTGCTCGGCTCGATCGAGGACCTGTTCGGCCTGGCGCGCCTCGGCTACGCGGCCGACGTTCCCACCACTTTCGGGAGCGACGTCTACACCAACGGCTGACCCCACTGTCGTTGACAGGGTCGGTGAAAGGGTCGAAAAGGCCCGAGCTAAGGCCGGCCGGCCCCGAGCAGGCCGTTGCCCCAGATGGCCTGGATGCGCACCGTCTCGCCGGAGCTCGGGGCGTGGACCACGCTGCCGTTCCCCACGTAGATGCCGACGTGGTCGGCGTACCCCCCTGATCCCCAGAAGACGAGGTCCCCCGGCTCCATGTCGGACAGCGCCACGCGGGTCACGGCGTGGTACTGGGCATCGGCGGTGCGAGGTATCCCGACACCGGCCTGCCCCCAGGACCACTGCGTGAGCCCCGAGCAGTCGAAGCCCCGGCCCGGGGACTCGCCGCCCCACTCGTAGGGGACACCGATCTGGC
This sequence comes from Acidimicrobiales bacterium, assembly GCA_035308625.1. Lineage (GTDB taxonomy): Bacteria > Actinomycetota > Acidimicrobiia > Acidimicrobiales > UBA8190 > DATGGF01. The sequence goes on from DATGGF010000227.1 coordinate 1,238, forward strand.
TCTCGGCCGCCTGCACGGCCCGGGCCGCGCCACCGGCCGCAGGGACGTTCCCGCCGGGGTGCGATGCGGCCAGGCGGGCGAGGTAGGCCTGATAGGCGGCGGCTTCGGCAGCCGCTCGCTGCTGAGCCACGAGCTGGGAGATCTGGCCGTTGAGCGAGCGCAGAGTGGACTGCCGGGCGTTGATGGCTGCCTGTGCCGCCTGGCGGGACGCGGCCACCTGGTTCAGCGCCGCCTGAGCCTGCCCTTCGGTCACCTGGAGCTGGTTCTGCTGCTGGGTCAGATGGCCCTCGGCGATGTTCAGCCCATCCACGGAATCGGTCAGGCTCCCCGTGGCGAGGGACTTGTATTCGTTCGTCACCGCGGCCGTCTCGCCGCCGGGCCCGAAGATGGAGTCGAGACCCGAGTCGGCCGTGCCGGCCATGTACGCGGTCAGCGCCTGCTGGCGGAGTGTGCCCTGGTCGGTGGCCACCTGGGCTTGGTCCTGGACGATGGCGGCCTTGGTCTGGGCGATCTGGCCTTGGAGCTGGTTGACCTGCTGCTGGGCTAGCTCGAACTGCTGGGACAGCGCGTCGAGCCGGGCCGCCGCCGCCTGTAGCTGGGAGTTGACCTGGGCCGCCTGAGCCCGGGCGGTGGCCAGCGGGTCGGCGCCCACGGGGCGCGACGGGGAGAGCAGCACGCCAGCGGCCACTGTGACGACAGCGCCAACGAGGGTTCCTGTCCGAAGGACCGGTCGCCGCCCGCCGGGTCGCGCCGTCGAGGAGATCTCGACGTCAGTCACGATGGGGTGACTGCTTAGCAAGGCCTCCGGAGGGGCCGCAAGACGCCCATTGCCCTGGGCAAGAAAAAGGGCGCCTGACCTGGGGCTCGGCCCCAGTTCCGGTGGACGGGGCCCGGGGTCAGGCCAGGTACTCGCCGCCGTTGGCGTCGATGGACTGCCCGGTCACCGCCGAGGCCAGGTCGGAGGCCAGGAACACGACCGTCCCCGCCACCTCCTCGTCCGTCGGCACCCGCCCGGTGGGGATGTCGCGGGTGATCTCGGCCACGACTTCGGACTCGGCGACGCCGCGTCGCTCCGCCGTCATGCGGACGTAGAGCTCGACCTGTGGGCCCCACATCCATCCGGGCAACACCGAATTGACGCGGATGCCGAAACGGGCGAGCTCTTTGGCCAGCACGCGCGCCGCAGTGAACAACCCGCCCTTCGACACGGCGTACCCGCCCTGGGGAGGCGCCGGCCTCCTGACGATGATCGAGTTCACGAACACCACCGAGCCGCGGCCGCGCTCGATCATGGCCGGGACGAAGCTCTGCGTGACCTGGAGCGGCCCGAACAGGTTCACCTCGGTGATGCGACGCCAGTCGTCGAGGTCGACTCGCCGGAACGTCTTGAACACGTCCTCGACGTAGGCGTTGTTCACCAAGGCGTCGACGTGACCGAAGGACTCGAGCGTCGCGGTAACGAGGTTCCGGCACTGCTCCACGTCGGTGATGTCGGTCGGGACCACCAGGGCGCGACCGCCGAGCGCCCGGACCTCACCGGCGATCTCGTCGAGCACCGACTGGCGGCGGGCGGCGACCACCACGTCGGCCCCCTGGCGGGCGGCGAGCAGCGCCGTCTGGCGACCCAAGCCGGGCCCGGCTCCCGACACCACGACGACCCGGCCGTCGAGCAGCACGGCCGGACCCTACCGGCCCCCCCGCCCCCGGGAAGGGCTCCGCCCCTGGCCGGAGGCCCGCTGTTGGGCGTACGGGCCTTGCCAGATCGCCCGGATGGGCGGATATTGACAGGGAGCCGGGGCGATGCCGGCTGCCGACCCACCGACCCACCCGGGGGGGTGCCCAAACCTCGATGACCGCCGACCCGCTCGGTCCCTTCGACCCGAGCGCCTTCGAGCCAACCGAATTCGTGGGGTTCACCCCGGCTGGCTTCGAGCCGGGGCCCGACGACCTGGCCGCCATGGGCCCGGCCACTCACGCCCGCCTGCTCGAGATGGCCCGGGAGCTCCCGACCATCGCCAACAAGGGTGACCACGCCCATCTGAGCGGGGCGGCGTCGGCGCTGCTCGAGGCTTTCGTGCACCACGCCGAGTCCGAGCGGCGGCTGGTGCTGCGCCTGCCTCCCTTCACCGCCCGGCTGGTCCAGAACGGCCAGCAGCGCGTGGTGGACCGGCTGGTTTCCCTGGTCCTCGAAGCCGACCTGGCCGAGCAGCCCTGCCGGTGCTCACCGCTGGCCGAGGAAGTGGCCTCGCTCATCGAGGTCCAGATCGTCTCCGAGGAGTGGGACCAGTCCGACCGCTGAACCGAGCCGAACCAGGCTGAGACCCGGTACCCTATACCCCCTAAGGGTATAGATGGGAGGCCGGGCATGGCCGGGTACAGCGACGACAAGGAGGCGGTGGTGCGCCGGCTCCGGCGCATCGAGGGCCAGGTCCGGGGGCTCCAGCGCATGGTGGCCGACGATGCGTACTGCATCGACGTGCTCACCCAGGTCTCCGCGGCCACGCGTGCCCTCGAGTCGGTGGCCCTCGAACTGCTCGGCGACCATCTCGGGCATTGTGTGCGCGACGCCGTGACGCGGGGAGGCCCGGAGGCCGAGGAGAAGATCGAGGAAGCTCGCCGCGCCATCGAGCGACTCGTGCGGTCGTAGGACAGGTCGTCGGTCGTGTTCGTCTTCGTCGACTTGGGCCGCGCCCTGCGCGAGGCCTTCTTCATGTTCTGGGAGACGCTGTGGCCGTTGGTGCTCGGCTTCGGGCTGTCGGGCGCCGTCCAGGCCTTCGTCTCCCGGCGGCGGATCGAACGAGTGATGGGGGATCACGGGCCGGCGTCGGTGGTACGGGCCAGTGCTTTCGGCATGGTGTCCTCGTCGTGCTCCTACGCCGCCTCGGCCATGGCCAAGTCGCTGTTCCAGAAAGGCGCCGACTTCGTTGCGGCCATGGTCTTCATGTTCGCCTCCACCAACCTGGTGGTGGAGCTGGGCATCGTCTTGGTCGTGTTGCTGGGATGGCAATTCGCGGTGGCGGAATTCGTGGGCGGGCCGATCATGATCGTCCTGCTGGCTCTGTTCGGGGGCTTCGTGCTCACTCCGCGGCTGATACAGGGGGCGCGAGCCCGATTGCGCAAGGCGCCGGGCGACAACGACCACGACCACGATCACGACCACGAGCTCGCACCGGCATCACGACCGAAGGTCACGTCAGTCACCGCCTGGGCCGATGCCGCGTCCTACACCGTGGCCGACCTGAGCATGCTCCGCCGGGAACTGGTCATCGGTTACGTCGTCGCCGGAGTGTTGGCCGTGCTCG
>DATGGF010000228.1:0-8398 GCA_035308625.1 Acidimicrobiales bacterium
TCACCCGCGACTCCTGACGCCTTCGCCGGCGGGCGCTACTCCTTCTTGCCGAGCAAGGGGTGCGCCGGCATCCCCACCGGCTGCAGGTGCTGCCCCAGCACCTCGTGGAAGTGGTCGGCCACCTGGGACGGGGTCCATCCGCCCTCGCGCCACATGGCCGCCACCTGCCGCGGTGACTGGAAGATGGTGTAGGCGTAGCCGGTGCGCCCGAGGACTTGGCCGTTCACGTAGCTGGCTCCTTCGGAGGCGAGGAAGGCCACCAGCGGGGCGTTCAAGGCGGGGTTCTGGTCGGGCGGCGCGTCGGCGCCGCCGAAGAGGTTCTCGGTCATGCGGGTGAGCCCGGCCGGCGCCACGGCGTTGACGGTGATGCCGTAACGGCCCAGCTCCAATGCCCACACGAAGGTCATGCCCATGATGGCCGCCTTGGCCGCGCCGTAGTTGGTCTGGCCGAAGTTGCCCCGCAGGCCGGCCGAGGACGTGATGTTCACGATGCGCCCGTAGCCCGCCTCCTTCATGTGCACGGCCGCGTGGCGGGTGCAGTTGAAGGTGCCCTTCTGGTGGACGGCCACCACCGCGTCGTAGTCGTCCTCGCCCATCTTGAGCAGTGTGCGGTCGCGCACGATGCCGGCGTTGTTCACCAGGATGTCGATACGACCGAAGGTGTCGACCGCCTGGGCCACGATGCGACCGGCCGCCTCGTGGTCGCTCACCGACTCGTAGTTGGGCACCGCCTTGCCGCCGGCTTTGGCGATGACGCCGCAGGTCTCGGCGGCCGGGTCCTCCGCCGTGCCGGCGCCGTCGAGGCCGGATCCCAGGTCGTTCACCACCACCGCGGCACCTTCGGAAGCCAGGCACAGGGCGATCTCCCGCCCGATCCCCCGTCCGGCGCCGGTGACCACCGCCACCTTGTCGTCGAGCAGTCCCATGGCCGCGTCCTCTCCCGTGCGTGTGGTGATGTGTCGGTGGCCTGCTTCGGGAAGTGGCCGAACCGGAGCTAGCCGGCGGTACCGTACCCGGCCGCCAGCACCTGCTCCATCTGCTGACGGGCCTCGGCCGCCGGTCCCTGCCACTGCACGCTGCCGCGAGCCAGCAGCACGGCGAAGTCGGCCAGGGCCAAGGCCCGGTCCACCTGCTGCTCCACGATGAGCAGGGCCGTGCCCTGCGCGTGGATCGCCTGCAGGCCGGCGTACACGTCGTCCACCACCACCGGCGCCAGTCCCAGCGAGAGCTCGTCGGCCACCACCAACCGCGGGGGCTCGGCCAGCACGCCGGCCAGCGACAGCATGCGCTGCTCGCCGCCCGACAGCGTCCCCCCCGCCTGGCGCCGGCGCTTGGCCAGCACCGGGAACGCTCCGTAGGCGCGCTCCAAGGCGTCGGACACGCCGAGCCGGCCGACGCGGCGGCGGAAGCTGAGGATCAGGTTCTCCTCCACCGTCAAGCTGGCGAACACGCCGCGGCCCTCGGGGACGTGCACCACGCCCATCCGGGCGATGCGGTGCGCCGAGAGCCGGGCCACGTCGACGCCGCCGATGAGGACCTGGCCGGCGGTCGGGGTCACCAGGCCCGTGGCCACCCGGGCCACGGTCGACTTCCCCGCCCCGTTGGCCCCGAGCAGGGCGACGATGCTGCGGTCGGGCACGGCGAACGACACACCGAACAGGGCTCGGTACGACGCGTAGGAGGCGTCCACGCCCCGCAGCAACAGCGCCGGCGCCCGCATCATGCCGAGCGACCCAGGTACGCCCGTCGTACTTCGGGGTCGTCGATGACCCGGTCGAAGGGACCTTCGGCGATGACGCGCCCGAGGTCGAGGACGACGACGCGGTCGACGGTGCGGGCCACCATCTGGAGGTCGTGCTCGACCAGCAACACCGCCATGCCGCGCTCGCTCTGGATGGTGCGCAACACGTCGGCCAGGGCATGGGTCTCGTGGATGTCGAGCCCTGAGCTCGGTTCGTCGGCCAGCAGGAGCTTGGGCTCACAGGCGAGCGCCCGCCCCAATTCGACCAGCCGGCACGTGCCCAGCCCCAGCGCGGCCACCGGCACGTCCAGCAGTTCGGTCACCCCCACCAGCGCGGCGAGCGCGTCGACCCGCTCGACCTCGGCGGCACGGGGTGACGACATGTTGAGCAGGTCGCGCCACAACGACGCCTCCCCTTGGCGGGCCCGTTCGGCCACCAGGAAGTGGTCGCGCACGGTGAGCTCGGGGAAGACCTCGATGCGCTGGAAGGTGCGGGCCATGCCCAGCCGGGCCCGGCGGAAGGCAGGCAGGCCGTCGAGGGAGTGGCCGTCGAACTTGACCGTGCCCCGGTCGGGCCGGCGGCGGCCCGAGATGCAGTCGAAGAGCGTCGTCTTGCCGGCGCCGTTCGGCCCCACCAGGCCGACGGACTCACCCGGGCCCACCACCAGGGACGCTTCGTCGAGGGCGAGCACGCCGCCGAAGGAGATGGACACCGACCGCGCCTCGAGGAGTGGGCTGGGCAGATCGAACGGAGCCTGGCCGAACGCCGGGGCCTCAACCATGCGACGGCTCGGGCACGGTCAACTCGGCGGGAGCACGAGAGGCGCGGCGGGAGTCGTAGGCGGCCAGGCCCCGGCTCACCCGGCCCATCCATTTCGACTTCTGGTACTCGACGATGCCCTCGGGGTGCTGGGCATAGGTCATGGCCCCGACAGCGAACAACACCGGGAGAAGGCCACCGAAGCGGACCGGCACATAGGTGAGGATGAGCTGGACGATGGCAAAGGACATCCCCGCCTGTATGGCCCCCTCGATGCGCGTCGAGCCCGTGGTGATGACCACCACCACGAAGGCGAGTGAATAGGCGTAGTTGAAATTGCTCGCCGACGCTCCTTGATAGAGCGAACCGTAGAACGCGCCTCCCAGTCCCGCGACCCCGGCCGACAACAGGAAGACGGTGACCTTGGCCCGGGTCAGGCTGATGCCCAGGCTGGCCGTGGCCACCGGGCTGCCGCGCATGGCCGCCAGGAACCGGCCCGTGGTACCACGCTGCACCAAGGCCACCAGCCCTGAGATCAGGGCCAGCACCACCAGGGCCAGCACCAGGAACGCCCGGTCCGAGCCGAAGTCGAACGGGCCGATGACCGGACGCGGGACCTTCACGCCGGTGAGCCCGCCCCCGGACCAGGAGTACTGGAAGAGGAATTGGTCGGCGAACAAGGCGAAGGCCAGGGTGACGAGGGTGAGGAGCAAGCCCGAGATCCGCACGGCCACCAGCGCGATGAGCCCACCGGCGGCCGCGGCGATGGCCGCGCCGACGAGCGCCCCCACGAGCACCGACATACCGGAGTGCACGGCCAACTGGCCGGCGGCGAAGGCGCCGATACCGGCGAAGGTGGCCTGGCACAGCGAGAGCTGGCCGCTCATCCCCGTGATCAGCGTCACCGACAGGAACACGGTGGAGAGCACGAGACCCTGGGCCAGGGAGGTCACCCAGTAGCCGGGCACCCAGGTCAGGGCGGAGACCACGAAGCCGATCAGGAGCAGCCGCCAGCTCCAGCGCATGGGCACCACCAGGCGCGGATCGCGGATGGCGACGGCGGGCGGAGGCGGTGGCGGGTCCACACCGGCCAGCGGGTCCTTGCTCAAGTCCAGCGTGCGCAGACCCGGATTGAACAACAAGGCGGCCACGAGCACGACGAAGGGGAAGGCGGGCACCACCGCCTGGGTGAGCACTCCCGAAGGCAAGTAGCCGTGGATGACGTTCTCGACCACCCCGAGGGCCACTGCCGCCAGGAAGGCGATCGGTACCGAGCGCATGGAGGCAATGGCGGCGGCGGTGAGCCCGGCGACCAGGAGCGAGGTGAATTGCAGCGGGTCGGTGGGGATGAGCTCGGCCGTCAGGGGGAGCATGAGCACGCCGGCCAGACCGGCCAGCAGGCTCGACATGGCCCAGGCAGTGGCCGCCACCTTGGGGGAGTCGATGCCCTGGAGCTGCGACAGCCGGCGGCTCTCGACCACCGCCCGCATCTCCAGGCCGATGGCCGTCCAACGGAACATGGCCACCACCGCCACGACCACCCCCAGGGTGATGACCATGGTCGAGAGTTCGCCGCCGTTGACCGGGGTGTTGAAGATGTGGAACTCGATGTGGTTGGGATCGAGCCACAGGCTGGGCGGGTTCAAGCGGGTGGTGGTGCCGAAGAAGATGGGGATCATCTGCGGCAGGGCGATGAGCAGGCCGACCGCCGAGATCACCTTGGCCGTCATCGACGCCGTCGGGATGTGCCGGAACAGGAACCGGTCGAGGCCCAATCCGATCAGGGGCGAAATGACGAGCACCGACACGATGAAGGCGGCCCACACCGGAAGGCCCTGGCTGCGCACCAGCAGGTCGAAGATGAAGGCCGCGAAGAAGGCCTGGGCGCCGAAGGCCAGGTTGAACACGCCCGTGGCCCGGAAGGTGATGACGAGCCCCAGAGCCATGAGCGCGAAGTCACAGCCATAGGGGATGCCCGGGAGGGCGTAATTCAGGAAGTTCGTCACCGCGGAACGGTCAGCTGGACGGCGGCGTGCCCGGGGCCGGGGTAACGGGAACGTCGCTCCCCCGCTTGAAGCACACAAACACCCCGTCGGCGCTGCCCGAGGCCGTGGTCTGCACGAACTCGGGGACGTACTTGCCGTTCTCCGCCACCACGTAGGCGGCGCAGAACGGCCCGGGGCCGGCGGAGGTGTGGCTGGAGGTCCAGTCCACCGGCGGCATGAGCCCGTTGGCGGTGAAGTCGGACGTCTTGTTGATGGCCGCCACCACCTTGGCCTGGGTGACATCCTTGCCCGCGGCCTGGAGCCCGGCGACGAACTGCGCGGCGTTGATCCAACCGTCCATGGCCACCTCGTCGTAGACGTGACCCGGGGCGTACTTCTGCATCTCGGTCAGGTAGTTCTCCAAGCCCGGGTACTTACCCGGGAAGGCCTCGGCCGCCTCGAAGGGGACATGCTGGGTGAGCAGCGTCACCCCGTTCATGATCGACGAGTACTGCTGCAGCGTGTTGCGGTCGTATCCATTGAGCCACACCTGCTTGGTGTTCAGCCCGTTCTGGGCGATGGCCCGGGCGAAGGCCACGTTGCCGGACACGTCGAGGCAGGTGAGCACCACGTTCACGTGGGAGGACTTCATCTGGAGCACGTCGGCGGTGGGGTCGGCACCGAAGCCGAAGGCCAGATCCTGGAAGCCCACGTTGATCCCGTGCTGGCCCATGCCGGTGATGGCGGACTGGCAGGCGGCCGCCGACTGGGGCACGCCGTAGGCGATGACCCCCACCGACGTGGCCCCGAGCTGCTGGGCGATGTAGGAGTCGCCGTCGCCACCGGTGGAGAAGTCGAGATAGGAGCCGTAGGCGCCGAAGAGGCTGGGGGCGTTGTTCCAGTCCGAGCTCACCTGGTACCCGAAGACCGGGACCCCCTGGCCGGCCAGGTAGCTGGCCCCGCCGAAGAACGGTGTGCCCACGCCGACCACGGCGAAGACGTGGTACTGCTGGACCAGCTGCTGAGACACCGTCAGGTCGACTGTCGAGCTGCCCTGGTCATCTGTGTTCTTCACCAGTACGAGCTTCCGCCCGAACACCCCGCCCTGGGCGTTGATCATGTCGAAGTAGGCCTGGACCCCGTTCACCACCGGGGCGAAGTCGGCCGACAAGGGCCCGGAGATGTCGGCGATGGAGCCGACGGAGATCTGTGTAGCCGTCACACCGGGCGCCCCGTTGCCGCCACCGGCCGCCCCGCCGTGCGAATTCGAGCAAGCTGCTGCCAGCGTGGCCAGCGCGACACACGCCAACGTCACCCGCGCGCTACGCGCCATGCGACGACCCCTCTCCCCCGGCGAACCGGTGCGGCCGCATCCCCGCGCGAACCTCACCGCAGTGCCACACCGGCATTGCGGCACTGCGGGTCACTGTAGCCTGGCCCCGCGCAATACGCCTGGCGGACGGCGGCGACCGGCGACCGCCACGGCGGGTGCTAGCCGCCGCGAACGACCTGTCGGCCGAGGACCCGGCCGGCGGGATGGCCGAGGCAACGACGGAAGGCGCAGAACCATGGGCGAGATCCGGGTGCACGAATTCACCACCCTCGACGGCGTCATCGACACCCCGTCGTGGACCTTCGAATTCGGCTTCGACCCCCGCATGGGGGAGGCCATCGCCGGTGCCATGGGTGGTTGCCAGGGCATCCTGCTCGGGCGGACCACCTACGAGATGTTCGCGCCGGCATGGTCGCCCCGCACCGCGGCCGAGGACCCCGGCGCTCCTTTCATGAACGACACCACCAAGTACGTCGTGTCCTCCACGTTGCGCGAGACGTCGTGGCGCAATTCCGAGGTGGTGGGGCCCTACGACGCCGGTCGCATCCAGGAGTTGAAGGATGCCGTCCATGGCGGCGTCTACGTGAGCGGCAGCGGCACCCTGGTCCGGGCGCTGTTGGCCGACGGCTTGGTCGACCAGCTCCACCTCTTCGTGTACCCCGTCGTGCGCGGCTCGGGCCCACGCTTGTTCGCCGGCGAGGCGCCGCCGGCCACGTGGGCCTTGTCCGACTGCCAGCGGTACGACAACGGTGTCGTGTACCTCGCCTACGACAGGAACAGGCGCTCGGGGTCGTAGCGCCGCACGGCCAGGACTTCGTCCATGGTCACCGGCGCCAGCTCTTCGACGTGGCGCGCCACGACGACGTCCCACCCGCAGGCGGCGGCGAAGTCCCGGGCGCGCTGGGCGACCGGCTCGGAGCCCGCCGCCACCGCGGCGATGCGGAGCACGCCGTCGGAGCGGCGCAACACGCCGAGCTCGGTCACCACCGACGCGACGTTGCGGCCCGGGCTGGTCACGAACCCCACGCGCTCGACGAGGCGGTCGGGCCGGGCAAGCGCCACCACCACGCAGGCCGCCGCTCGGCTGGCCACGTCGTTGGCGCCCCCCGAGCCGACCAGAAACGGCCCGCCGGGGATCATTGTCGAATTGAGATTGCCGTCACGGTCCACCTGGGCGGCACCCAGGCAGGCGACGGTGGTGGTGCCGGGGCCACCCACGACCATGCCGAGGACCGTCGGGGCGTCGGCCAGCATCGGCGTGGCCGGGAAGGTGCGGTGGTTGAAGATGTACGGGTCGGCCGGCGTCGGGCGGTAGCCGAGCATGCCGAGCTCGGCGGTGAGCTGCACTGCGGAGCCCGCCGCCCGGGCGTCGTCGACGGCCACCCACGCCGCCAGGTTGGCCACGCCGGCGCCGGCCAGCACCGCGTCGGCCTGCACCGCCTCCACCACGGCCCGCACTTCGCGTCCGGCCAGCACCGCGGCGCGTTCCCACGGGGTCACCGGGGCGTCCGCGTCCACCGGATGGAGCGCCACGTCCTGCTGCCACGACTGCGGATCGGTCCGGGCCCGCAGCCAGGCCAGGCGCTCGTCGCCCACTCGGGCCAGGTAGTCGTCGTGCGTCTCGGGCTCGAGGACCCAGTGACGGGCCCAAGCATCGAAGTCGCCCCGGGTGGCGTCGCGCGCGCCCACCCAGAAGCCGATGTCCTCGCCGTAGGACTCCACCGGCAGGCCCGGCGCGTAGCAACCACCGGGGTGGGCGCCGTACGGCGCCTCCACCACCGCCAGCACACGGTGGGCCGGGATGTGCACCCGCGTCCCGAGCTCGTGCAGGTCCTCCACCACCCGCTCGACAGTGGCCACGACGCCGCGCCGGGCTGCCCACGCGCCCCACACACCTTCGAGCAGCGGTTCCGACATGGCGATGTTGCCGTGGCGGTCGGCCAACGCGCCGTGGACGAGGGTGACGTCGGGGACGAGCGGTGCGAGGAGGCCGATCTCGCCGAAGGGGCTCGCCACCGTGGCGAAGGCGTCGTTGCCGGCCATCGACGACCCGACCAGCGAACCGGTGACCACGGCGGGCAGACCGCGAGCGGCGGCCTCCAGCCGCTGGGCGAAGGTGAGGATCGACCAGTGCTCGACCTCGATCCCGGCGCCGTATCCCTGTTGGAAGACCGGGTTCGGCGTGTAGGTGGGGAAGGAGTCACCCGAGTACGAGGTCACCACCCGGCGCACGAGCCCACCACGGAAGAACAGTGCCCCGAGCGAGCTCAAGCTGACCATCACCAAGGTGAACCCCGGATCCGATCCCCAGTGCTGGCGCACCACCTCGCGCGCCGCGGCGGTCCACCGGCAGTGCCCGCACAGGATGTGCAAGGTGTCGCCCGCGTGCACGTGACGCGCCACGGCCTCCTCGAGGGTGGCGCCGACCACGGGGGTGGAGCTCAGCGCCCGGTCCAGTTCGGTGGGCGCTTCTCGGCGAAGGCCTTGGGGCCTTCCTTGGCGTCCTCACTGGAGAACACCACGGTGGCCAGCTCCGACTCGATCTTGTACGCCTCGCGCATGTCGGTGGCTAGGCCCCG
>DATGGF010000229.1:0-4497 GCA_035308625.1 Acidimicrobiales bacterium
CGCTCGGCGCGTCGGCGGCGGGGTACGGCGCGAGCTCGACGGTGCGGACCCGTCCCGGGACCAGATGGAACCAGGAGTCGTCGGGCCGGAACCCGGGAACGTCGACGGACACCCACTGGGCGAGGCGCCGAGTGGTGACGCCCAGGGTCCACCTCCCGTCGGCTCCGGCGGCGAGCTCGGCCGCCAGCCCGACGTCGGGCTCGAGCGCCCGGGCCTGGCCCATGGGCAGATGCACCTCCTCGGCCACAGCCTCGCCCCCGGGGCCGAGGGCCGAGACCACCACGGCGTCGAAACCGCTGGTCCCGTAGCGATAGGCGTACCCGATGTCGCGGAACCCGTCGACCACGGCACTGGACCGAAGGGTGGACACGCCCCGAGCAGGAACCGTCACCGGCACGTCGAGCGATTCGGGCCGGCCGGAGCCGGGGGTGAACATCTCCACCCGCACCACGCACTCCAGAGAATGGTCGTGGTCGTTCGTGACGTGGAAGAAGAGGCCGTTCATGCCCTCATCGGTGACGAGCACCGCGACGGGAGCGAAGAGTCTCCGGAGGACGAACCAAGGCGCCTTCGGCCGGCTCCGCGCGTCCACCACGCCCCAGCCCGGTCCCGGGACGAAGTCACGCAGGGCCACGAGCAACGCTCCTGAACAAGGCGAACCACCCCGGCGCCACTCGGACATCACCGTACGCACGAGCTCGGCGTTGGTGGCCCGGCCGATGTCCAGGGTGCGCTCGGGGTCCAGGTAGCGAAGCATGTGCGGATCGAGGCCGAAGAGTTGTTCGGCGTAGTAGTCCCGGATGTCATCGAGATCCCAGGACCGGCCGGTGTCGTGGTGCACGGCCCTCTTCCAGCCGGGTGCATGCCCGGCGGCCTGCGCGTTCCCGAACGCCTCCTCCACCGTGGCCCGCTCGGGCGGCGTCCCCAGGCCGAGACCCTCGCTCATGAAGCGGATCCCACTGCGGCGAGGGTCGCCGAGGTCACGCAGCAGCGAGCCGACCCCCCAGTAGTGGCAGTCGCCGGCGTCGGCCTCGAAGGGGAGGGCGCCGCCAGTCGGGCTCGACGTCAGGTAGGGAACGTCAGGCAGCCGGTCGTGCACCAACGCGGGGATGTGCTCTTCGATCAGAGGGAACCGCCAGCGCTCGCGGGGCAGGCCGAAGTAGGCCGCCTGCTCCTCCACCTCTTGGCCTCCACACACCATGGCCAGCGCGGGTCGGCCGCCGAGGCCGTCGATCTGCTGGTCGAGCTCACCGAGGACCTCGCGGGTGAAGTCCCCGTCGTCGGGTGGGTCGAGATACCCGAGCATGCAGTCCTGCCACACCATGATCCCGAGCAAGTCGCAGCGGTCCCAGAAGCGGGCGTCTTCGTAGACCGTCCCGCCCGGTATGCGCACCATGTTCATGTTTGCCCCGCGGACCAGCTGCAGTGCGTCGTCGAGCACGGCGTCCGGAGCACTGATGGTCACCGGGTCGACCGGCCACCACGCCCCGCCCCGGCAGAACACCGGGACCCCGTTCACCACGAAGACGAACCCGTCGTCACTGCGGTCGAGCTCCACTGTGCGGAATCCCACGGCGCCCAGGTCGACGCGCTGGTCGCCTGCCTCGAGGATGAGGTCGTAACGGGGTTGCGTCCCGTGGGTGTGCGGCCACCAACGCGCCACCTCGGGCAGCTCGATCGATCCGAGCGCCACCTTCTCGTGTTCGTTGTTGTCGATGACCTCGAGCTCGGTTGTCGCGTCGCCGACGTGCAGGCGAGCCGTGGCGGGGACATCGGGCCACCACTGCATCCCGATCTCGACATCGACGCGGCCGCCCCTGCCCCGGCAGGTGGCGGCCACCTGACGGCGGAGCACCTCGCCACCGGCCACCGGCCGCAGGCGGATGGGCCGCCAGGGGCCGACCGGCGGAGGGATCTCTACGTATCCGGGCTGGCGGCCGAGCAACGTGGTGCGGTGCCAGCGCAGGTTCTGCTGCGTCGCGCCCATGGTCTTCCAGCGGGGACGAGGTCGCCGCGGCACTGCCAACAGTGGCGTCAGGGCAGCGAAGCGCACCACCAATTCGTTCCGGGCTTCGAGGGCGGGCACTTCGAGCCGGTGCCGGACGAACATGTTCTCGGAGTGCAGCAGGGGCTTCTCGTTGAGCCAGACGTCGGCCACCGTGGCCAGCCCGATGCACTCGAGCCACCAGGGGCCGTCGTCGCGTCCGGGGAACTCGCAGCGGTACCACCAGTCCCACTCGTCGGGATCGAGGTTCACCCTCGGGCGCTGCTCGGCCAACACCTGGGCGACGGTGCCCGGCACGGCCGCCTCGAGGAACGGGCCGGGGGCCTTGGCCAGTTCCGCCGGGCTCGAAAGCGCGCCCGGTGCCGTTCCGCAACACCACCAGCGGGCGCCGGCCAGCAGGTCAACCAAGGTGATCGACCAGTAGGTCCATGGCCCCGGCCCAATCGGCTTCCATGGACTCGAACGACGGGCCCAGGTCGACGCGCCGGCCCCGCGCGGCGCGGGCCAGGGAGAATTGCAGGGCCTTGGCCGACCCCGACAGCGCCCGCCAGCGGTCGGCCGACGGGCCGAGGCCCGCATCGATCTTCGGGTCGAGCCAGTCGACGAAGGCGGCCGCAATGGCGGCGTTGGCGCCCAGTTGCCGGCAGGTGCCGAACGAATAGGGATGGAAGGCCGCCTCACCGGCCTCGACCAGCCACGCCAGATCCTGCTCGAGTCGCTTGCGGAACCTCGACACCGGGTTGGTGGTGGGACGCCGTCCGAGGTGGGTGCGCGTCAGGGCGACGACCTGGTCGACCGGGGGTGGCTCGGACCGCTGGCGGTCCAAGTCGACTGACTCCATGTAGGGCAGCAACACCGTGGGGTCCCGGGGCACGTCGAGATGGAAGATGCCGGCGAAATCCGGTCCCTCGAGCTCGAAGTAGCCGGCGTTGTGGAAGTAGCCGAGACGCCTTTCCTCGCGGTCGACGAGCTGGGGCACGATCCCCGTCTTCACATGGTCGATCCCATAGCTGACGCCCGCGGTGTCGGGGAGGTAGAAGGCGTCGACCTCCACGGTGACGAGGTGGCCCAACCCCAGGTGGTCCTCGACGTGGTCGATGACCGGCCGCCAGACGTAGATCTCGAGGACCTCCACCCCGAACAGGTCCCGGAGATCCTCGGGCGGGAACTTGAACAGTGTCCACTGGGAGCCGTCGAAGTCGGAGCTCAGGGTGAAGGCACCGGCGGCCAGGGGCTCGTGGCCGAGCGTGTGGAGGACCTCGATCATCATGTCGAGCCAGCAGTTCGTCTCGGTCCAGTCACGGTCGGGGGCGTGCAGCTGGTGCGGGTGGTACGCGGCGGGGTCGAGGTCGAAGATTCGGTGCATCACGGCCACAGCACCCCCCGGACCGAAGTGGGCCAGGTGTTCGGATCGAACCCGTGCCGGCGCAACAAGGCGAGGGTTGTGCGGTCCACCCCCACGGCGAAGCACGCCGAGTGGGCCACGGTCCCAGCCGCGCACTCGATGCCGAAGTTGTGCCCGAAGTGGTCCTGGTGCCGGTTGACCGACGTGATGGCCGTGGGTGCGTCCTCGGAAGTCACCGTGGTGACGAACTCGAGCTTCAGCGCCTCGTCGCGCTGACCGGCCGCCAGCACCCGTCCGGCGCGCCCGAAGAACGGGTCGTTGGCCACCACCACGTCCACCTCGAGCCCGAGCGACTCGAGCATCTCCTGGCCGCGGCCGAGCCAGCGCTCGGCGTGCTCCAGGGCTCCGTCGGGCTCCCCCACGAAGACGAACTCGTGCATGCGGAACGCCAGCATCCGGGCCGGGTCGAGACTGGGCTCGTGACGGAAGCACCAGCCGTGGACCTCGAACCGGCGACCCCCGGCGGGGAGGCGGCCCGTGCACAGGGGGTACACGGGATGGCAGGCGGCCGGCCGCAGCGTGACCTCGGACGGCTGGAGCATGGCCGTCCAGTCCTGGCCCTGCTCCAGCTTGGTCAACATGTCGGCGTGCTGCCGGTCATCGCCCCGGAAGCAGTGCACGGACCCCACCAGGTCTGGGAACGATCGGAGGTAGTCGGTCTGCAGGAGCAGGGCGCGGGGGATGACCGGCGGGAAGTGGAGCGAGGTGGCGGCGTCGGGCTCACCGACACGGGTGGTGAGGGCCATGACCGCGGCCGCCACCATTTCGTAGTCGGCCGATCGCCCGTAGAGCCCGTCCACCCCCGCGTCAACGACCAACCCGTGCTCGACGAGTTGCCGGCGGAGCTCGCCCCGGTCGGGGCCTCCCGACATCACCCGTCCTTGTGGACGAGGAGCATCTGGGCGTTGTTGGCCAGGATTCGGTCGTTGTTCACCATCACGGCGGCACCATGGGCGTCACGCAGGATCCGGCCGAGGCTGTACTCCGAGTCCTCGCGGTACCCGGCCATGCCGCAGATCACCATGGCCCGCCCCACGATGTCGACGACCCGGGTGGACGCCGAGACCTTGAGTGAGTTCATGGCGAT